>NZ_JAPCZO010000020.1:0-138881 GCF_025941625.1 Rhizobium acaciae | reverse complement strand
GCCGGATCGCCGCCGCAAGACCGGCAGGACCGGCGCCGATGATCACAACGTCGAATTCCATGCTTTCGCGTTCGGGCAGCTCAGTCGTCTCGGTCATGCTGACAAATCTCGATGTTTGAATGAGATGGGAGATCAACGGGTTGGCCGAGCCGGCTCGTACCTGTAGTCGTAGAACCCACGTTGTGCCTTGCGACCGAGCCAGCCCGCTTCGACATATTTGACCAGCAGTGGGCACGGACGGTATTTGCTGTCGGCCAGCCCCTCGTGAAGGACCTGCATGATGGAAAGGCATGTGTCCAAACCGATGAAGTCGGCCAGTTCAAGTGGCCCCATGGGATGGTTGGCGCCGAGCTTCATGCCGGTGTCGATAGCTTCTACGTTTCCGACACCCTCATACAGGGTGTAGATCGCTTCGTTGATCATCGGGATAAGGACGCGGTTTACGATGAAAGCCGGGAAATCCTCGGAGACGGTGACAGTTTTGCCGATGGATTCGGCGAAACCCTTGGCTATGGCGAACGTCTCCTGATCCGTTCCGATGCCGCGAACCAGCTCTACCAGCTTCATAATGGGTACGGGATTCATGAAGTGTATCCCTATAAAACGATTGGGCCTGTCGGTCGACGCGGCGAGCCGCGTTATGGAGAGCGACGATGTGTTCGTCGCCAAGATCGCGTCGGGCTTCAGGACGGTGCACACGTCCGTAAAGACCTTCCTCTTGATGCCTTCATTCTCGCTCACTGCTTCGATGACCAGATCGGCGCGCGCAAGATCCGAGAGGGAGAACGCTCCCTTTATTCGGGAGATCGCCTTTTCAGCCGCTTCGCCCGGCATCTTGCCCGTTTCCGCCTGGCGTGCGAAATATCCGGCACTCGCTTCGATGCTCGCGCGAATTCGACTTTTGTCGAGATCGTAAACCAGTGCCTCATACCCGTGTTTCGCCACGACTTGCGCGATCCCAGTGCCCATCTGGCCGGCGCCAATGACGGCGACGGTAGAAATCTTATTCGCTATAGGCATAGTGCCTCTCGTTGATCCCGGAGGGTTGAAGGACGGTCCGCGCCGAATAGATTGGGTGCATCAGAAGAACGCCTGGAGGCCCGTCTGGGCGCGCCCGAGGATCAGGGCATGGACGTCGTGGGTCCCCTCATAAGTATTGACCGTCTCCAAGTTCTGCGCGTGGCGCATGACATGATATTCGATCTGAATGCCGTTGCCGCCGTGCATATCCCGGGCTTGCCGCGCTATTTCAAGCGCCTTTCCGCAGTTGTTGCGCTTGACGATCGAGACCATTTCCGGGGCCATCTTGTGCTCATCCATCAGGCGGCCAACGCGAAGCGAGGCCTGCAGTCCGAGCGTGATTTCGGTCATCATATCGGCGAGCTTCTTTTGATACAGCTGCATCCCTGCAAGCGGTTTCCCGAACTGTTTGCGGTCAAGACCGTACTGACGAGCGCGGAACCAGCAATCCTCCGCGGCTCCCATGGCGCCCCAGGAGATGCCGTAACGGGCGCGGTTGAGACAACCGAACGGCCCCTTGAGACCGGAAACGCCCGGCAGAAGCGCATCCTCGGTGACTTCGACACCGTCCATCACGATTTCGCCCGTGATCGAGGCACGCAGGGAAAGCTTGCCGCCAATTTTCGGAGCCGAAAGGCCCCTCATGCCCTTTTCGAGAACGAAGCCGCGTATTTCATGGTTGTGAGCCTCAGATTTCGCCCAGACGACGAAGACATCCGCAATCGGCGAGTTCGAGATCCACGTCTTCGAGCCGCGCAATCGGTAGCCGCCCTCGATTTTCTCGGCACGGGTTTTCATACCGCCGGGATCCGAGCCCGCGTCGGGCTCGGTCAGGCCGAAACAGCCGATCAGTTCACCCGAAACGAGGCCAGGCAGATACTTCTTCTTCTGCTCGTCGGAGCCGTAGGCGAAGATCGGATAGATGACCAGCGAGGACTGCACGCTCATCATCGAGCGATATCCGGAGTCGATACGCTCGACCTCGCGAGCGACCAGACCATAGGCAACGTAGGATGCGTTCGCGGCCCCGTACTCTTCAGGCAGCGTCACCCCAAGAAGGCCCGTCCGCCCCATCAACCTGAACAGCTCCGGGTCGGTCGCTTCTTCGAGATAGGCGTCCTGGACGCGCGGCAACAGTTCGGATTCTGCGAAAGCCGCAGCGGACTCGCGGATCATCCGTTCATCTTCGGTCAGCTGGTCGTCGAGCAGAAAGGGGTCGTTCCAAGAAAAGGCCAAGATCGTCGTCCTCCCGTTGAGGTTTTGGGCAGTTCGAATTTGACGGAATTAAAGCCGCTTTTTCACGATCGAGAAAGCGAGGTTTACTCATTGACCCATGAGCTATAGTAATAGCTCATGGCAAACCTCTCGCGAAGGCTCCTTCCCTCCACCTCGGCTCTCGCAGCGTTCGATTCCGTCGCGCGGCTGGGCACCTTCTCTGCGGCAGCGGAGGAGCTTTCCCTGACGCAGGGAGCGATCAGTCGCCAGATCGCGACGCTGGAAGAACAACTCGGTATTTTACTATTCGAGCGCACCAGCCGTGGCGTCAACCTCACGGAGGCGGGCACAGACTATGCCCGGGCTATTGCCAGCGCTTTGGCGGAAATCCGTTCCGCTTCACTGCAGGCCATGACCAAACAACATAGCGATCAACTCAATCTTGCCATCTTGCCGACATTCGGCACCCGCTGGCTGATGCCACGCATTCCGCGATTTGTCGCCAGACACCCCGAGATCACGTTGAACTTCGCCACGCGCATAGGCGTGTTCGATTTCGACCGCGACGACATAGATATGGCGATTCATATCGGCCAGCCCGATTGGCCCGGTGCGGAAAGCATATTTCTTATGGAAGAGATGGTAGCGCCGATCGCGTCCCCGTCTTTTCTCAGTTCACATCCCATCGCGAGGGCCGAAGATCTGCTTCGCTTGCCGCTGCTGCAGATGGCGTCCCGTCCCGGGGCCTGGAGCCATTTTTTTGAAAGCCTCCAGGTCAACGGCACCCCATCGCAGGCCATGCGGTTCGAACAGTTCAGCAACGTGGCCCAAGCCTGCATTGCCGGACTGGGGCTCGCGTTGATGCCGCTTTTCCTCATCGACTCCGAGCTCGCAAATGGCCAGCTCGTCCAAGCCTTTCCACATCAGGTCAAAAGCACCAGCGCCTATTATGCGGTCGCGCCACTAAGCAGGAAGGACTTCCGTCCTGTCGTGGCGTTCCGCGCATGGCTGCTGGAAGAGGTCGCGCGTTACCGGGAAGGCGGATCGGCAGATAGCGGCGGTTGATGAAGCCACACCTGAGATACCTTCGATAATCTGGAATATCGTCAGGAGCTTCGTCGCCCGTTCGGCTTCTCGCTCCTGTTCGTTTGCGCGTGTTGCTTGACTCCTCGGCCAAATCCTGCCAATTTATGCTAACGTTAGCACAAGGAATGCGCATTTGCATCTTCAATTACGCAAAGCAAGCATGCAGGGGAAACGCCTCATGGCCAGCAGGGCCCTGGTGAAAGACGTTCGGCTGCTCGGCCGCCTGCTGTGCGAGGCTATCGAAGCAAGCGACGGCAAGGAGGCCCGTGAGATCGTGGAACAGGTCCGCACTCTCTCGGTTGCCGGCCATAGAAAGACCGGCCGGCACCTGAACGACAAGCTCGCCCTCTTTTGTGCAGAAATGCCTCCCCGGACCCTCAAGCGTGTGATCCGCGCATTCAGCCAGTTCTCTCAACTCGTGAACATTGCCGAAGACGCACACCAAGCCAGGATGCAGCGCTTCAGCATCGTCGATCGTGAACCTGCCATGCCGGGAACAATTGCCAGATCGCTTTCCGTTCTGGCTGCGGCCGGGGTCGAGGCGGAAGATATCCGCAAACTGCTTCTTGAAGCGGTCGTCTCGCCCGTTTTCACGGCGCACCCTACCGAGGTTCGGCGCAAGAGCGTTATCGAAATCGAACAGGAGCTTGCACGATGCCTGACTGAGCTCGACCAAGCCGGCTTGATTGAACAGGAGATGGGCCGGCATAAAGAGGATTTGGAAAGGGCGACGACGACGCTTTGGCAAACGAACAGCCTTCGGGGGCGGCGGCTTCAGGTCGTAGATGAAATCCTCAATGGCTTGTCCTATTACGACAGCACCATTTTCCGGGTGATCCCGGAGGTATACGAGATTCTCGAAAATCAGCTTCGAGACTCACCCTGGAGTTTCGGCGAGGACGCGCTGCCGCCATTCCTGCGCATGGGTTCCTGGATCGGTGGCGACCGGGATGGCAATCCCTATGTCAACGGCGAAACCCTGAGAGAGGCGCTCCGGTTGCAGAGTGAGAGAGTTTTCTCGTTCTATCTCGGCGAACTGCATAGCCTCGGCGCCGAACTTTCCTTGGATGACCGGTATGTGAAAGTCTCGCAGGAGCTTCAGCGCCTCGCGACCGACTCCCCCGACAGATCGGAGCGGCGCCGACACGAGCCATATCGCCTGGCAATCTCAGGCATGTATGCTCGCCTGGCGGCCACGGCACGTAAGTTCGGCAGCACGGAACTGGTTCGCGAACCTGTGGCGGTGGCCCCTTCCTACCTGTGCCCTGCCGAATTCGCCAAAGACTTGGCGACGATCAGCAAATCCCTGACAGCCAATGGCGCAGAAAAGATCGCCACTGGAAAACTGCGCAGGCTCCAACGCGCTGTGGACGTCTTCGGTTTTCACCTTGTCAGTCTGGATTTGAGACAGAATTCCGAGGTTCATCAACGGGTTGTTCATGAGCTTTTCGAGAACGTGAGGCCTGGCACACGTTACGAGGCGTTAGCCGAGAGTGACAAGATCCGCTTGCTAACCGAGGAACTACGGTCTGCCCAGTTGCTGATGACACCGCTCAGGACTTATTCGGCCGAGACGGCGTCGGAGCTTTCCGTTCTGCGCGAAGCTGGCGAAGCCCATAAGCACTATGGCCGCGTCAGCATCCCCAATTACATCATTTCGAAGGCCGGAAGCCCTTCCGACGTTCTGGAGGTCATGGTCCTGTTCCGTGAGGCGGGGCTGTTCCGGCCCGATAAGCCCGAAGCGGCGTCAATCAACATCATACCGCTTTTCGAAACGATCTCGGATCTTCGAAGGTCGCATGACGTGATGCAAACAGTTTTGGCCGTCGAAGCCTATCGGACATATGTGGAAGCACTCAGCGGCAAACAGGAAATCATGCTCGGCTATTCGGACAGCAACAAGGATGGCGGTTATCTGACTTCGGGATGGGAACTGTATAAGGCAGAAACGACCTTCATCCAGCTCTTCGAGCGTGAAGGCATTCGCCTCAGCTTGTTTCACGGTCGCGGCGGCTCCGTGGGCCGCGGTGGCGGCCCAAGCTATGAAGCAATCACCGCCCTGCCCCCTGGTGCGGTTGCCGGATCGATCCGGCTGACGGAGCAAGGTGAAGTCATTGCAGCGAAATATTCCAATCCGGCACTAGGTCGTCGGAATCTCGAACTTCTGATCGCCGCGACGCTGGAAGCGTCCTTGCTTCCGTCCGACGCAAAAGAGCCGGATCCCGAATATCTTGGCGCCATGGAGGAACTGTCCGACCTGGCCTTTGGCGCCTATCGCCGTTTGGTTTACGAGACCGAGGGATTTGAACGGTTCTTCTGGGAAGCAACGATCATCGGCGAAATCGCAAAACTGAACATTGGCAGCCGCCCGGCCTCACGCAGCGCGTCACGTCGCATCGAAGACCTGCGTGCGATACCCTGGGTGTTCGGCTGGTCGCAGAGCCGCATGATGTTGCCGGGTTGGTTTGGATTCGGTTCGGCCGTGCGACAATGGCTGGCCGGACATCCCGACGGATTGCAAATTCTTCAGGGGATGCACAGGGACTGGCCTTTCTTCCAGACACTGATTGCGAACATGGAGATGGTGTTGGCCAAGACCAACATGGCGATCGCGGCGCGGTATGTGGGCCTCACCCCTCATGCATCCACCCATGAGAAAATTTTCGCACGCATAAAAGACGAATGGGAAGCGACGACGGCTGCGCTATTTTCCATAACGGATCAGGCCTCGCTGCTCGAAAACAATCCGGCTCTGAAGCAGTCGATCCATCATCGCTTTCCCTGCCTCGATCCGCTTAACCAAATGCAGATCGACCTTCTTCGCCGCCACCGTGCCGGAGAAGGCGATCAGGACACTGAAGAGGCGCTGCATCTGACCATCAATGGAATTGCAGCAGGGCTACGAAACAGCGGGTAACGAGCGCCAATGCGGATGGCGTAAGCCTATTTTTCTTGACCTTGGCAAAGACTTTGCGCTAACGTTCGCATAAACTGGGAGGAAATTCATGACACGGACCGTGCTGTTGACGGACTACGCCTGGCCGGATGACAAAGTGGAGCGGGAGGTAATCGAGCAGGCCGGGTTCACCCTCGTCAGCGGTCCGGCCGAGCCGTCTCCGCCTGCCGAGATCGATGCTTTGGCTGCAAAGCATCAGCCGGACGCGATTCTGACCTGCTGGGCTCAAGTCAGCGAGACGGCAATTGCTGCGTCTCCTAACCTCAAGATCGTCGCTCGCCTCGGAGTTGGCCTGGACAACATTGCAGTCGATGCAGCGACGGAGCGGGGGATATGGGTCACGAATGTTCCCGATTATTGCGTTGCAGAAGTGTCTGACCACGCCGTGGGTTTTGCGATTGCCTGGGCCCGCGGCCTGATCCACTTCGATCGCGAAGTTCGCGGCGGGCGCTGGGACCCGGCTTCGGCAAATCTCCGCCGGCTTTCGGAGCTGGCCTGCGGCATCGTTGGCTTTGGCCGCATCGGTCGTGCGACGGCAGCAAAAATGCAGGCGCTCGGATGCCGGGTGCTAGCCTACGATCCCCATGCCTCGAATATTCCTGCGGATGTGGAGCTCGCCGACTTCGATACGCTTCTGGCCAGGAGCGATATCGTCATCGTCCATGCGCCGCTTGCGCCGGCGACGCGTCATCTGATCAACAGCGACGCCATCTCGAAGATGCGCCGTGGAAGCCTGCTGATCAATGTCAGCCGAGGCGGCGTTGTCGATACCGCCGCCGTGATCGAAGGCTTGGACTCCGGCATTCTGAGCGGCGTCGGCCTCGACGTCCTCGAGGATGAACCACGCGTTCCACCGGAGCTGATCGCTCATCCCGGCGCGATGATCACTCCGCACGTCGCCTTCTCCTCGGATGCTTCACTGATCGAGCTGCGTCGCCGGGCGGCGGAGGAGGTCGTCAGGGTTCTCTGCGGAGAGACGCCTGAACAACCCCGCAACAGCCCCCGCCGCTAATGCCGCAAGGACACTGGGTTCATGTCTGTAGATGAGATGACGATTTTCGATGAGTTCTTGCTGAAGAGCGGTTTGAGGAGCGCTTCCGAGGAGGCGATCTACAAGCCGCTGACGGGTGGTGTTTCTTCGGATATCTACCGTGTGGAGCTTCCCGGCCGGCTGATCTGTGTGAAACGCGCACTTGCCAAGCTCAAGGTATCCGCCGATTGGCAGGCGCCGGTGTCGAGAAATGTGTACGAATGGAACTGGATATCCTTCGTAGCGCAACACTTCCCTTCTGCCGTTCCGAGGCCTCTCGCACACGACGCGTCGTCTGGCGTCTTCGCAATGGAGTTTCTTCCCGGCGATCAGTATCCGCTGTGGAAGACCGAGCTGCTCCACGGGAGCGTTGACCGAAAAGCGGCAGAGCTAACGGGCCGGCGGATTGGACAGATCCATTCCGTCAGTGCCCGTATATCGGGGTTGCCGGAAAAGTTCGATTCCGGATCGAATTTCTATGCGCTTCGGCTCGAGCCCTATCTGGTGGCGACCGCCGCCAAACATCCCTTCGTCAGCGATCGCCTCGCAGAGCTGGTTCAGCGCACGGCCGAAACAAAGCTGGCGCTTGTCCACGGCGACGTCAGCCCGAAGAACATTCTGCTGGGCAAGAACGGCCCTGTGTTCCTGGATGCCGAATGCGCCTGGTTTGGCGACCCGGCTTTCGACCTCGCCTTCTGCCTCAACCATCTCTTGTTGAAGAAGATTGTTGTTGGAAAGGCCGCATCTGAGCTCGCATCGTCATTCGCGGCGTTGACGGCAGCCTACCTGGATCAGGTCGATTGGGAGGATCGGGACGCTCTCGAGGCTCGGGCCGCAAGCTTGTTGCCCGCTCTCTTCCTCGCCCGGGTCGACGGCAAATCGCCCGTCGAATACATAACCGACGAATGCCAGCGCGAAACGGTCCGCAAAGCCGCCATCCCGCTGATCGCATCGCCTCGGCAAAAGTTGGCTGACGTAGCGCAGGCCTGGTTTCCATAACGAACGCAGGTTCCAGGCAGCGGCATGTTTCGTTGCCGCTGCGCCGATAACCGCGCGGCCCTTGTGGAATGCTCAGAAGAGTGAAGCAACGGCTTCCGGGCGAGAAATCCCATCACCATGACAAAACCTACATGACACTCCCGAAGCAGCGCTCGCGCGTCAAATCGGGCGGTCGAGCAGCATACGCCGCTGAGGTTTCGCTTGTCAGCTGAGGCTTCGCCCGTGAAAATACCGGGCTCATCGGGAAAGCGGCGCATTCATTAAAAGAGAGTATAAAAAGCCATCGCGCTGGTCTCGCGATGGCGGATAAAGACTTTACATCTGCTTCGGCTCAGAACCGAGCGACCCAGCTTTCGAAAGCAACCAGGAAGCTCTCGATGAACTTCTGGGTTCCTTCGTTGAGGAACACCCCGTGATCGCCCACTAATTTGTCGGCCGTGCTCAGGTAAACTTCAGGCTGGGGCATGGCCGGCACGTTGATGTTGGTCAGGATAACCCTGAGCTGAAGTGCCGCTGCTGCGCCGCCAATGAGACCGGGAGAAGCTCCAGTCACCGCACCGGGCTTGTGATCCCACACGCTTTTTCCGAACGGGCGAGAACCGACTTCGATCGCGTTCTTCAATGCCGCGGGTACCGATCTATTGTATTCAGGCGTCACGAAGATTGCGCCATCGCAAGCCTTGATACGCTCACGGAAGGATGTCCATTCCTTCGGCGGCGTCTCCGTCTCCAAGTCCTGGTTATAGAGCGGAAGGTCGCCGATCGGTACGATTTCCAGGTTCAGTCCGTCGGGCGCCACTTTCTGCATCGCGCGGGCGAACTTCAGGTTGATCGAAGCCTGACGAAGGCTTCCGACAAGGACCGCGATATCTTTCTTGGACATGTTCTCTCTTCTCGCGTGAGGGACGCGCCGGCGATAGCCGGCGCAGGTGATTGTTATTGATAAGAGGCAGGGACCGGAGGAACGACCACATAGTTGCTGAAGCCGCCATCGCGTTCGCCAATGCCTGATATGGCTTCGTTCACCCGCTCAAGCGGATAGATCTTGTGCTCGAGATACGACAGGTCGAGCACACCGGTGCGGACCATGTCTGCCATTTCCTGCCCCTGCGCAGCGCTGAACCAGTTCGAGCCGATGAGCTGAACTTGCTCGTCCATCAGCCACTTCACGTCGACCGGAACATCTTCTGCGACGCCGCCAACGACAACCACGCGGCCGCCCCGACGAACTCCGCGCATGGAGTCGACCACGGTCGCGGCGGGGGCTCTCGCACCCAGCGCACTGATAACGAAGTCCACTCCCTCGCCACCGGTTTGGGCCTTCGCCCATTCTCCGGTCGAGCCTTCGCCGAGCACGATGGTGTCGATGCGGTCAGGAGCGATGGCTTTTACGCGGTCCAGCAATTCCCTGCTTCTGCCGGTGCCCAGAATTTTGGAGATCCCCATCGCAAGACCGAGCTTGGTTGCCGCGACGCCAAGCGTACCGGTGATCCCGTCGATGAGGCAAACCTGGCCAGGTCCAGCCTGTGCATTCTTCAGGGCGCCGTAGGATGTACCGAGGTAACCGAAGCGGCCGGCCTGCTCGAAGCTGAGGTTATCCGGCAGGCACACGAGCGAGTATTCCGGGGCGGTCATGAATTGGCTGAAGCCGCCGTACGGATAAAGATCAAAGATTCTTTGACCATCGCGGCTGGTGCTGAAATACCCATTCAAGGTGTAGTAGCGGCATTGGCTGCGGTTGCCTGACCGGCACGCCTTGCAAGAACCGCAGGATCTGAGAGGGCTTACATAGACACGATCGCCAATTTTGACATTGGTGACCGCCTCGCCGACTTCGGCGACGACCCCGGCTGGGTCCAAGCCAAACACTGCCGGAAACTTCGGCAGTGGCTGGTGGGGGAACCAGGTTGGCCAATTATTGATGACGTTGGCCATGTTGGGCACGATACCGCAGGCCCTGACCTGCACCAGGACGTCGTTGGGCCGGGGCGTGGGAACTGGAATCTCATCCAGCGACATCGGCTGATGCAGAGCATGCAGCCGAGCGGCGATCATAGTCTTAGCCATTAACTCCTCCATAGGGACATCGGTCGGACGGTGCCCGACCGAATGCATTTTTTGCAGTTTCAGACAGGTGCGCGGCACAGTGCCGAGCGGCATTCGTCAGGGGACCAGAAACGCCTTCCCAGCCGGTCGGAAATCCGCAGGCCAGACAGTCACCCAATCCTTTCCTTGAACTTGCTTGAGTTTCGTCGATTGCTTCCCGGCATTGAACTTGCCGTCGAAAGTCCTTGGCCCGACGACCGTCTCGACGCTATTCGAGCGCAACCACGCAGCCATCGCGGCGTCGTCCAATTTCCCTGCCCCTTCTGCCGCCGCTGCAAGGATTTGCCACGCAGCATATTCGACCGCAGCCTGATACTCCGTACGCGGATAGGGGAAACCCGCCGCCTTCGCCTTGCTGTCATAAGCGCTTACGAATTCCTGGGCGCCGTGATACCTGAGGAACGGCTCGTGCTCTTCAAACCATGTCAGCGAGGTCAAGCCGTTCGCTTTGGGGTGAGCTGCGGTCGGGCCGGGTGCCGGGAACAGATAGAATTGGTTCCTGGGCTGGTAATCGATCCGGCCCATTGCATCGAGAAGCTGCACGGCCTCCATGCCGATCGCACCGGACCACAGCAGGTCCGGATCAGCCGCCTTGATGCGGTTCGCGATTGCGCCGAAGTCCTTGGTGCCGAACTCGTATTCAAGGTCCAGTACGTTCTCGATGCCACGCTTCTCAGCAACTTGCTGGCCGCCCTTGGCGATCGTCAGGGCCGACGGGAATTTGCTCGTGACGAAGGCGATCGTCTTGGGAGGGGTCGGCAGGCTCGCATAGGCATCGAGAACAACCTCGGTATCCGCCGATTGCGGCTCGGCCCCGATCGGAAGAGATGGGAACTGCAGCGGATACGGCGCGAGACTAGGGTCCCCCAGGCTGCTCTGAACCAGCATCTTCTTAAACCGAGCGGCAACGCCCATTGCTGCGATGATCGAAGACGTACCATAAGGCCCCATCAGCAGATCGACCTTATCGGCGGTCACCAGGCGCTCATAGAGCGTTCGGGCATTGGCGGGCAGCGATTGGTCGTCGAGAAGGACGAACTCCACCTTTCGTCCGAGAATACCGCCTTTGGCGTTGATCTGTTCGACGAACACCTCTGCGGCAAGCTTGTGGATTGCGCCTACGCCCGCAAGCGGGCCCGTTAACGGCAGCGTTCCGCCTACGCGGATCGGCCCTTCTTGGGCAAAAACCCTCGGCATCGAGCTGAAAGCTGCTACCGCGGCTGCAGACCCGAGGAATGTTCGTCTATTCAGTATAATGGAATTCGCACTCATCTCATCCTCCCAGATGCTTCCGGCATGTCATCATCAGTTTCTGCCGCCGGCGGCAGGTCTCAGCTCTTTGCCAGCCCCTCTGCGTAGCGTTCCAGCGTCATGGGGTTCGGCATTTTCTCGGGGTGCTCCAGCGGTACTCCCGTAAATTCGCTGGCCTCGAAGAACCACTTCGAGACGGCCGGCATTCCCCAATGGACATTGGTGCTCAGGGCTGCCGCGTCCCAACGAATGGGCTCCAATTCCGCGTCTATC
Organism: Rhizobium acaciae; assembly: GCF_025941625.1. Classification (NCBI taxonomy): domain Bacteria; kingdom Pseudomonadati; phylum Pseudomonadota; class Alphaproteobacteria; order Hyphomicrobiales; family Rhizobiaceae; genus Rhizobium; species Rhizobium acaciae. The sequence goes on along the minus strand of NZ_JAPCZO010000020.1, from coordinate 126,945 downwards.
GTGGTGTAGTGATTGTTGAAAAACTCCACCCGGTGTCCATCGGGATCGCGCAGGTAGACGAACAGGACTCCGGAAGGGCCATGGCGTCCGGGTCCGCGCTCAACGCTGTCCCCATAGCCATAACGGCTGGCAAAATCGCACACGGCGAAGATGTCGCTGCTTTCGGGAACCGTATAAGCAAAATGATGCAGCTGCGGGCCTATGCCCGGCACCAGCGCCAGATCGAGGCAGACACCTTTGCGATACATGAAGTTCGCAATGAGATTGTCGCCGGCCGCGATATATTCCGAAGTCCGGAAACCGAGTTCGCCGTAGAACGCGCTTAGACCCAACGGATCGGCGACCATGATCTGGCAATGATCGAGCCCTTGGGCTCGGGCGCCACGATGTTCATGCACCTCGAGGAACTTACGGGGATGGACACTCATGCTGGAGCAAAGCTCGATGCGAGCACCCGACGGGTCGCTGACGAGCAGGGTCCGCCCTTGATTTCGAACTTCAACCCATTCCGCCGGAAGCCCCTTCTCATCAAAGAAGAACTTGGCCTTGTCGAGGTCCTCCTCGAGAAACACCCGGTAACCGATCCGCCTGCACGTCGGCTTGCCGCCGGTAGGTGCGAGCACGAGACTGTGATGGCAGGCCTCGGACAATCCGCGAAGGTATGAAACACCGTCCGCGAATTCTGTTTCAATCAGGCCGCCGACATTGAGATAGAAATCTCGGCTACGCTCCACATCATTGACTTCCAGCACGACGTGGCTGAAGCGCGTGATGTTGAAGGGAGGTTTCAAATTAACAGCCGGAAGCATGTCATCCTCATCTTTGCTAACGTTAGCATAAAAGAGCCGGCGCTTTTGTCAACGCCTGTTATTGAGCGAGACCGGCAACCGGCCCATCCAAAATCTAACCTACAGCAGCAACCGCGGCTGGCTTTTCAGCCAAGTCTAGCGCCGACCAGCCAGCGAACGAAGCCTCTTTTCCAAGCGCCTCCTCGATACGGAGAACCTCGTTCCACTTGGCCATCCGCTCGGAGCGTGAGAATGATCCGACCTTGAGCTGCCTGGCATCCCAGCCGACCGACAGATGGGCGATCGTCACATCTTCCGTCTCACCGGATCTGGCCGAAACAATTGTCCGAAAGCCCGCTTTCTTGGCAACGGAGAGCGCGTCGAACGTCTCTGTGATCGTGCCCGCTTGGTTCGGCTTGATCAGAACCGCATTGGCGCTTTTATCCTTGATCGCTTCGGTTACCCGCGCCGCGTTTGTCACGAAGAAGTCGTCGCCGATGATTTGGCATTTGGAGCCGTATCGAGCGGTAAACTCCTTGAATCCATTCGGATCGTCCTCAGCAAGCGGATCCTCGATAGAGACGATAGGATAGGCCTTCAACCAGCCGCCAAGCATGTCGATCATCTCGGCCGTATCGAGCTGCCGATCTTCCAACGCCAGCGAATACTTACCCTCACGGCCGAATTCAGAGGCCGCAATGTCGAGCGATATGACGACTTCGCCGCCTGGCTTCAGACCGGCGGCCTCGATCGAACGCACCAAGGCATCGAGAGCTTCTTCATTGCTGGTGAAGGCAGGCCAATAGCCTCCCTCGTCCGCCACGCCCTGGAGCTTTCCGGCACGTTTCATAATGTCGCCTGCCGCGCGGTAGACTTCAGCGGTCCACTCCAAAGCCTCCGCGAAAGTCGAGGCAGCAGGGCACATGACCATGAAATCCTGGACGTCTACCCGGCGTGCTGCATGCGCTCCACCTCCAAAAATCTGGATTTCCGGCAGTGGCATCGTAATCCCCCTGTCGGAGCCCGCGAGATACCGCCAGATCGGTTGGCCGGCCGCAGCCGCTGCCGCGTGAAGCAATGCCATCGATGTTGCCACCGAAGCATTTCCACCCAGTCTGCTCCGGTTCGGAGTGCCATCCAGCTCGATGATGGCGTGGTCCAGTTCGGCTTGATCATTGGCATTCCGGCCGACCAGCAACCTGGCGATTTCTCCGTTGACGGCAGTGAGGGCCTTGTTGATCCCCAAGCCGGCAAAGGCGCTGCCGCCGTCACGAAGGTCGAGCGCCTCGCCAGTGCCGGTCGATGCACCAGCGGGTGCAATGGCCCGGCCGGTCGCACCGGAGGCCAGCTCGATCTCTACCTCAACGGTGGGCCTGCCACGGGAATCCCATACGCGACGGCCCTGCACTTTTCGGATTTCGGTGTTGGTCATGTTCAGTTGGTCCACAAGGTCAGATTGAAATTGGATCATCAGGCCTCACAGGCCGTCATCATAATCCGTCAGATCGGGGGTCCGTGCGCCAACCAGCACCACGGCGATGGTTGCCGGTTTGTCGCTCTTGTTTCGCCAGGCGTGACGCGTTCCGTTCTGGACGAAGGCGTCGAACCGGCGCAAACGGGTCTCATTGCCACCGTCGAGTTCCATCCAGATCTCGCCGTCGAGAACAATTCCATAGTCGACGGTGGGCGTTTGATGTTTGCCATCCGGCTCGAAGCGCTCGGCCAAACCTGGACTGACCGCCAGATTCTCCGCAAGAGCGGCCGGACCATCAAAATCCGGAGCCATAAAAACAGCATCTGGTGGGAACGTTAGCACTAGAAAGCGCGTTTCGCCGGGCTCCGGAACGAAGCTTGCGACCAGCGGCGTTGGATCGGTTCCGTTGAATGGAATGGCCGTGGACGTCGAAGTCGACCAGATCATCCGCGACACCAATCCAGGGACCGTCCTGAATATGTCCGTGCGGGGAACGGCGCCGTCCTGAGCGAACCTGGCAGCACCCTGACTGCCGTGTTCCGTCACGACGCGCCGAAGATGTACGGGAACTCTCCCGCTGGAATTTTCAGATACCAAGATACGCCTCCCTGATGCTTGGATCATTGATGAGAACCTCCGGCGCTCCGGAGGCGGTCACGCGGCCTTGCTCGATCACGTAGGCCTGATGGGCAATTTCCAGCGCTTTGTTCACGTTCTGCTCGACGAGCAGCACCGCCACGCCTCGCTCATTGATCATCTGGATGATTTTGAACATTTCCCCGACGATCAAAGGCGACAGCCCGAGCGACGGCTCGTCCATGAGCAAGACGCGCGGCTTGGCCATCAGGCCACGGCCGATCGCAACCATTTGCTGCTGCCCACCCGACAAAGAGCCCGCCAACGAATCCTGGCGCTCTTTCAGAATAGGGAAAAGCTGAAATACCTCAGCGAGCGTGGTGTCGCGCTCCGCACGAGCGACCGAGCGGTACGCACCGAGCAACAGATTGTCGAGAACCGTCATCGTCGTGAAGAGACGGCGCCCTTCCGGGACCACCGCTATGCCGTAATCGCAGACCCGATGGCTCGGCACCTTGGAAACGTCGTTACCCTCGATAACGATCTTTCCTTTGTGCGGGCGGAGAATTCCGGCGATGGCATTGACCAGCGTGCTCTTTCCCGCCCCGTTCGGACCGACGACCGAAACGATCTCGCCTGGCTTTACACTGATAGACAGGTCCCACAGAGCGATCGCATCTCGGTAGCCGACCTCGATCTTATCAACCTCAAGCAGCATGACTGGCCCCCAAATATACGCTGACCACAGCCGGATCTCTCATCGTTTCGCTTGGATGCCCAAGCGCCAGAACTTTACCCTGATCCAGCACAGCGACACGGTCCGCCAAAGCGACAACCGCCCGCATGAGGTGTTCGACGAAGATGATCGTCGTACCGCCAGCCTTGATCCGCTTGATCATTTCAACCGCATGGTCGACCTCGGCTGGATTCAAGCCACAGAGCACCTCATCGAGCAGGAGCAGACGCGGTTTTGCGGCCAGCGCTCTCGCGAATTCGACAAACTTTCGGTCATGCAGGTTCAATGCTGCGGGGAGCACGCCGGCCTTCTCAGCCAGGCCGGTAAAGGCGAGCGCCTCCCTGGTAACCGCGTCGACCGCAGCCGCACCCATGCCATCTGTGCTACCAAATTTCGCGCAGAGCTGAACGTTTTCGAGGACTGTCAGATTATCGAACAAGCGCGGGATCTGGTACGTCCGCGCCACGCCCTGTTGCGCGATCAGATGTGGTGACCGACCGGAAATCTCCTCGCCTTCCAGTGTGATCGTACCGGAGGTCATGGCGTAGTGGCCGCTGATCATGTTGATCAGTGTGGACTTGCCGGAGCCATTCGGGCCAACCAGAGCCAGGATTTCACCCCGCCGAACGTCCAGCGTCACGCCGGTCAAGGCGCGGATACCGCCGAAGGATTTGGTGACATTCTCGCATTTGAGAAGCACCGGACCGGAACCTGCTGCAGCTAGAGGCGCGAGCTGAGTCACGGCCTGAGCAGCCGTCTCCGATGCGCCAATTCCGCCGCGCCTGTCGGCAAACCTGCGAATAAGGCTAGGAACGATGCCGGACGGTAGCAGGAGGATTACAACTATCAGCGCAAGAGCGACGCCCGCACGGCCGAATTCCGCATGAGCGCCGCTGACGATAGCGCTCTGCAACACGGTGATGATGACCGCGCCGATCGCAGGCCCCGCCCAATGGCGAGCACCGCCAAGAATGCTCATGAGCACGACATAGAGAGGAACGGTCACCGCGAAGGTCTCGCCAACCGTGACGTAGCCTACATATACGGCGTGGATCGCACCCATCCCGCCTGCAAGTGCCGACGATATAGCAAACGAAATGAGCTTATAGCGAAATGTCGGAACGCCTTTCACCTCTGCGACGTCTTCATCGTCGTGGATTGCGAGCAAGCCCTGACCGAATTTGCTGTGAAAGATGAAGTACGATGTCGCCAGCGCAGCAAGAGCCGCGATAAGCCCGAACATGTAGAGGGAACCGGACGCCGTCACACCGATCATCGGGATTTCGATTCCCGAGAGGAATACGCCTGTGCCCGAGTCCAGCGGGGTGTTTGACACAATGGCCGCGACAACGAATGTCACCGACAGCGTCAGCAGCGCGAAGAACTCGCCACGCAGAGCTCCGGAGCGAAAGACGACCAAGCCAATCAGGACGGCGATCGCGGCCGCCAGCAGTGCTGCAGCAGGTATCGTCGCGACGAAAGGCCACGACAACTGCGTCGCCAGCGTGGCGGTTGTGTAGACGCCAATCCCGAAGAATGCCGCGTGCCCAAAACTCCAGTAACCCGTATAACCGCTCAGGATACCCCAGCTCGTTGCCAGCACGACCCAGAAGAAGATGATATACAGATAGGAAAGGTAGTAATCCGCCATTCCCAGGTAAGGCAGCAAGGCCAGGATCGTTACGATAGGCGCCGTGATTAGAAGCTTTTTCATAATCAAATCACCGGTTTGCGCAAGAGGATGACGATGAGCACGCTGAATGCTACGAGCGGCGCCCAAGCGGGATTCACAACGGACATGGTAAGGCTCTCAGCCACGCCAATCAGCATTCCGGCGCCCAGTGCACCGATGGGGCTGCCCAATCCTCCGATGATGGCGACGGCAAATACGACCCCTATCCAGGCCTCGATTTGAGATGGTGCCAAAGTTCCGATCAGGGCGATGAAAACACCGGCGATACCCGCTGTCGCCGAGCAAAGGCCAGCCAGAATATATGACACGCGAGCAGAGTTGATACCGAAAGCTGACGCTACGGGGGCGTCATGGGCGGCCGCACGCAGCGCCTTGCCGAGCATGGTCTTGTTCAACGCGTACCAGGCCGCTCCAGCAAGCACCCCGGCGCAAACAAAGGCGGAAAGATCCAGCACGGGCACAAAAATCGGACCGAGCCGGATGGTGGTCTGGGCATAGGGTGTTTCATAACGAAGGAAGTCAGCCGACCAGATCCATTGGATCAGCGACTCGATCAGGATCGTGACGCCGAACGTCACCAGGAGAGACGCGAATTCCTTCACCTGAAAGCGTACGAACACGCTGTGCAGCGCAACGCCGAGCGCGAAAAACAGCGGCGCGATCACCAGAACGCTCAAATATGCCGGGACGCCGTAAACGGTGCCAAACTGATAGGTCAGGTAAGCGCCAAGGAAGGCCAGCGCGAAGTGACTGAGGTTCACCAGCCTCAACAAGCCCCAGCTCAGGCTGAGGCCCATCGCCAGCAGGCCATACATCCCACCCAGCAAGACGCCACCAACAGCGGATTGCAAGAAAAGAGCAAGGGTCATCAGGATCCACGTCCTTCTGTGGATACGATGACCGGCTCCAGGAACACCAGAACATCCATACGTTATGCCTCCTCCCGTTTGCGCTAACGTTCGCACAACATTCGTCTCATAGCGAAGCCTGCCTGTCAACGCCGTTCAACAGGTTAATTCGCTGCCGGCGTTCGCTTCAGGCGCGGCGACAACGAGCGAGAAGTCCCGGAACGCGAGATCAAGCCTATGAGAAATTTGGAATTTTTATGACTGCGCCTCGTCAGCGAACCGAAGCATCGGGGCGAAAATTAGATCGCATCGATTTGGCGAAATCGATTGTGATTTCGGAGTTTGACAACTGCGACGTCAGTGCTATCGTTGGCGAAGTGATCATTCGAGCCAAGCACAATGGTAACAATTAAAGACATCGCCGCCACACTGCAAGTTTCACCCTCGACCGTGGGTCGCGCCCTTGCCGACGATCGACGCATCAGCGCCGAGATGAAGCGAAAGGTGAACGAAGCTGCAACTCAAGCGGGGTACATTGCCAATCGTGCCGCGCGCATGATGCGTGGGGTTCAGAGTAATCTCGTTGGGCTGATCGTTCCAGATATCCGGAACAGCTTTTATTCAACCATTGCCCATGCTCTGTCGCGGTGCCTTCTTTCAGCGAATTACCAGCTGACCTTGTGTGAAACCGATGACGACAGAATGCACGAGCTTCGTCACATCAAGGAACTCACAAGCGTCAACGTCGCCGGGATCATTCTGGTCCCGAGCGCAAAACCTCATCCCGATTCTGCGCGAATCCTGAAGATGACGCCTCACATCCAACTGCTGCGAAAGGCGCCGCTGCTCGGCGAACAATGGTTTGGGATTGATGACAGACGGGCGCTTTACGAAAGCACTGAACATATCATCAATGAAGGTCACAAGCGGATCGCTTATATCGGCGGAACGGAAGAACTGCCCACTGGCGCAGCCCGCGTGCAGGGTTTCCGGGACGCAGTAAAGAGCTCCGGCCACGCGATCACCATTTATGAGGAACTGGGCGCGCCTTCGTCGACCGAATTCGGACGGGAGGCCGTGCGTCGCCTTCTTTCCTTGAAGGATCGACCGACGGCGGTTGTGATCGGTGCGGTACAAAACACTTCCGGAGTCATTGATGAAATACAGGATCAGGCTTTGCGCGTCCCCCGCGACATTTCCGTCATCGGGTTTGGCGATGAACTTGGGTATCGGTGGTGGGGGCCGGGACTGACGACGGTCCAGTTGCCTGTTTCGGAATTGGCAACGGCTTGCGGGCTTTGGTTCCTGCATCATCTTCAGAACAAGGGCGACCTAAGCAAGCCCTACAGCTTCATCTCCCCGCCCCAGTTGGTCATTCGCGGCAGCACGAGCGCTCCGTGAAACGCCGGCAGGATGTCGATCTCCCGTAGCAAGCCGCCGAATCAAAGAGAGGCGCCCCGTCCAGCGACGTGCACCTCTCGTTGATTGGCTGCGATTCATCCCCATATCCCCAGGGCCGGACGCTGAAAGCCCTGGAATGATCTTGATGAGACGCCGCCAAAACTAAAGCATGTCGCGCAAAAGTGCGCCGCGGTTTTGCGGCAACGACATGCGTAAAAACAAAGATCTAAAGCGCGAGGAGCGAATCTGAAAGATCGCGACGCGCTTTAGGCGGCAAGCCGAGGCGGACGCCGCTTCCACGCTGCCCGCTTGCTCATCGGTATCCCTCTTCAAGATCGATCTTCAGCGCGCCCATGAGACGAACGCCGGAATTGTACCAGGCGACATTGATCGACAATTCGACAAGCTGCTTCTCCGACAGGAACTTTGCGACCCCGTTCCACACTTCATCGGAAACATCGACGTTCAGCGTGGAGTCCTTGGCAAAGGCCATCACAGCCTTTTCCTGCTCGTTAAAAAGTTCCGAGTTTTCGAAATTCGGAATGGCATGGAACTGCTCCTCCGTCAGGCCTGCCTTGAGTCCATGAGAATGATGATGCTTCACTTCGTACTCGGAGTTTGTACAGTAACCGACCGTCAGGATCGCCATCTCACGCAGCTTCGGGCTGAGGTCAGCCGCCCGGACCGCATTCGCATAGGTCAGGAAGTCGTTGAGGACTGCCGGAGCATTGGCGAGCGCAAGGAAGATATTTCCGGTCGGAACCTTCCTCTCCTTCAGCAGGCGCTCATTGAGTGCGGGTTGCGTCTCGGCGAGTTCGGTATTCGAGACATATTTTACGCGTGCCATTTATCCACCCTCAACTTTGTCTTTCGCAAATCTCCCTGCCCGAGGCCGTCCGGTGCAGAACCGTCTCGCTGGCAAATGCTATCGTTAGCATCAATATCACTCGAAAACTTGAGGTCAACCGAAATTTTCGCTTCGCGATATAAATCCATCTGAGGAGAGTCTCCCCTCGCGCGCCGCTTAGCGCGGAGCGGGAACAACGGGGTTCTTCAAAACGCCGACCCCGGGAATTTCCACCTCGAGATCGTCACCGGGAACGATCGGCCCGACGCCCGCGGGCGTACCGGTCATAATCACATCGCCGGGCAGCAGCGTCATGAAACGGCTTAAGTAAGCAACGATGTCAGCAACCGGGTTGACGAGGTCTCGCGTATTCCCGGACTGTTTGACGATGCCGTTCTGACGAAGGATGATGTCAAGGTTCGACGGATCGAGATCCGTTATGATAGCCGGACCCATCGGTGCAAAAGTATCGTAGCCCTTGCCCGCCAACAGGCACCCGAATTTGCTTTCCTGCCGCTGTATGACGCGGTCGCTGATATCGTTGCCGCATGTGTAGCCGAGGACGTGCTGCAAGGCATTTTCCTTGCTGATGTGACGGCCGCCTTTGCCTATGATGGCGACCAGTTCAGCCTCGTAGTGGACGATTTCGCCGTCACTCGGATATTCAATCGCATCGCCGTTGCCGCTCGCTGCCGTACTTGGCTTCATAAACAGCACCGGCAGCGTCGGCTGCTCTTTTCCGGACTCGTCGGTGTGCTGTCGGTAATTGTACGCGACGCCAAATATCCGAGGCCGCTCCACCGGGCACAAGAGGCGGACGTCTGAAAGGCGATCCACCTCCCCTGTCCACTCGATAGTTTCAAACGGATCACCGGCAATACGTTCAATCCTGCCCTCACTTTCAGCCCCGTAGTGAATTCCATCGACGGCCTGGTAGCGCACAATCTTCATTTTTCAACCTCCACTTTTGCTAACGTTAGCGCACTCGTGAGCAGTTCGTCAATGCACCTCGAACTGTGGTCAATGTCGAAGCCGAAATCGAACCGGTGGCAATCCCTGCAATTCGGAAATGTCGGTCTCCATGCCAAAAGGGTGAGAGCACTGGAGGAAGAGAACCAGAAGCTCAAGAAGCTCTTGGCCGAATCCATGCTCTCGGCGGCAACACTGAGCGAGATGCTGGCGAAGACATTGAAAGGGCGACACTAACTTCTGAACACAGGCGTTTGTTGGCCGCCTTCTGGCCCTGCATATCGGATGCGCGGCCTCATATTTTTGGACGAGGAAGCCTCCCGAAGAGGGGGCAAAGGGACACGGCTCGAAAAGTAGCAAGCTCGATCACAACGTGGCCGCCCGGCGTGTCACGTCTTCAAGCGCCGGCTGCCGATCGTTACTTCAGGTGTAATGAACAGGTCCAACATGTTGCGGAATGCGGCATTCACGAAATCACGATCGTCGGTGGTCATCAGTCCTCTATGTGGGGATCCGTATGCATCAAGCCACATCGTCAAGGTCGACGTCCAGCGCGCTGGCGATCGACCTGAGTGCGTCCAGGGAGCCCTCCTTCTTTCCGGTCTCGATTTCGGAAAGATAGGGCTGGGAGAGCCCGGACTTTTCAGCCAGCTCCTTGATGCTCATACCGCGATGCTTACGGAACACCCGGACAGGATCTTCGCCGGCAATCAGCGCCTTGACGACGTCTTCAGGCCAGGTCTCTTCGCCAGCGTCGATACGCGCCTTTGCGGCACGCGCCTCGCTGATGTCGACAAGGTCCTGATAGTCGTCTTCGGAAAGCAGCACGTACCCCTTGCCGTCGATGGTCAGTTTCTGGATTTCACCCATGGTGGTTTCCTATTCGTTATAGATGTCGCCGCGTGGGCCGGCCTTGATGACGAAGACCTGCATGGTCTGATCGTCGATGATGACACGGTCCTGCCCGATAAGAATTCGAAAAAAATCGCTGCCTTGCAGCTTCTTGAGATCGACCGTCTCGCCGTTGGCTACGATCGCCGCGGCGCGCTTCGGCTGCATCTTGCGGAGTGCCTTCATGGCGGCCTTGCTGTAGGCGATCTTTTTCATGAGTCAAATATAGCTAAAAGCTATTTAGATAGCAGCAATAATATTGCCATTGGCGATATTTGTGAAATTCTGCAGGTTCTTTCGATCGGATGCCCGCACGCATCGATGATGCGGATATAAAAAATGCAATGAAAACATCGTGGATGGCGATGGTGCCCAGGACCGGAATCGAACCAGTGACACGCGGATTTTCAATCCCCACACCACCCATATCAAGCGTTGTCATTTTATAACCGCAGCAACGATTTCAGATATTTATTGATTTGCAAAATATCAACGTATATCATCCTTTATCATTCAACTGCTACCAGTGTGCTACCACGGGGTTGATTTGGTAGCATCTGAGCGGTATGCATGATGCATAGTTAAAAACAGGGATAAAGCAGCCTGAAATGAGCGACAAACCTCCGAAGTCCGGCGAGCCCGGAACCGCGTGGAACGACCCAAAGACCTCCGGCCTCCGCCTTCGCTTCCTCGAAACCAAGGCGACTTGGTATCTATATTACCGCACCAAGGCGGGGAAGCAACGAAACATGAAGCTCGGCGATGAAAGGATGCTGACCCTCACCGCCGCCCGCGAGCGCGCGAAAGAGGTGCTTGCTCGAGTCGCCAAGGGCGAGGATCCCGCCGGCGAACTGCTCAAGTTGGCGGACCGGCCAACCATCGAAATGTTGGCAAAGGATCATTACGAAAAACACGCGCTGGTGAAAAACAAGCCGTCTCAAGCCAGAGACGTGGAGTCCCTATATCGCGTCCACATCGTGCCGTACTTCGGCAAGGATAAGGCGGTCGCCGATATCACCGACGAAGACGTTGTAGCGATGCATGAGCACATCACAAAGACCGGAAAAAAGACGCGCGCTAACCGAGCGTGCGACATCCTTTCCAAAGGCATGAGCCTCGCGGAGCGGTGGAAATGGCGGCCGAAGAATTCGAACCCGGTCGACATCGAGCGCAACAAGGAGACTAAGCGCAAGCGCTATCCGCGCGCTGACGAAGCGGCGCGCCTCCTCCTCGCCATGGAAAAGATGGAGGAGGCCCACCCGCACTTTATCGGGCTTGTCTACCTCATCTTGTTCACCGGCGCCCGGCTAAGTGAGATCATGGCGGCGCAATGGGATTGGGTGAAAGAGGACGGGCTACACCTGCCAGACTCGAAGACGGGCGAGAAGGTGCTAACGCTGTCCAGTTTGGCGCGCGAAAAGCTTGCCGGCATCCCCCGCATCCACGGAAACCCGCATATCATAGTAGGCCGCCGGAGAGGTCAACACATGGTCAATGTCCATAAGCCGTGGGCTAAACTGATGAAGGCCGCCGGCATCACGGAAACATTGTGGCGGCACGACCTCCGCCGCTTCTTCGCCTCCGCCGGCCTCTCCTCCGGTTCCGTTTCCCTGGATCAGGTCGGCGGCCTCCTCGCCCACGCCAGCCCGGAAACCACAAAGATTTACGCTCATCTGATGTCGGCTCCGGCGCAGAAAGCAGCGGACGCCACGGCGGCGGCGGTGAAGGATATTATGACCGGCGGCGGCAAGGTCGTGGCGATCAGGTGACGGGATTCCCGTTTACGCTAATTGTCCGGAAACTATGCATGATGTATATCGACCGGGAAGGGAAACACCATGCCGGTTGATGCCACCAACAAAAGAGAATTCCTCTTGCTTATGGAGCGAGCGGGCTTGCAGCAAATCAAGCTCGCCCGCCTCCTCGGCGTCTACGACGTCACCGTGAACCGGTGGTGTTCCGACCGCTCCGATGCGGTGGACCCGCCTTTCTATGTGGTCAACTTCCTCCGCATGTACCTGATGCTTCCCGAGGCGGCGCGCGCCAGGCTTCCGGAGAAGGTGCCGGAGAAGATCAAGCGGCGCGGAAAAACAGTTGATCTTAGCGCCGCCTAGTTTGCTAGAAGCGAAGAAATAAGTTTGCTAATCGCAAATTTCCTCTTGCGCTAAAGTTAGCTATGCGCTAAGTTATCTTCATGAAAAAGATTGCTTACAGCCGAGACGCCCTTAAGACCCTTTCGCGGATGCCGTCAAACACGGCTTCGCTGATCCGGTCCAAGATTGAGCAATACGCCGCGGACCCGGCAACCCTCGCCAACAACGTCAAGGCGCTGAAAGGCAACCCCGGAGTTTTCCGGCTTCGGGTTGGCGACTGGCGGATTGTCTTTTCCGAAACGGGAGAGGTAATCTCAATCATCAAGGTTGCCCCGAGAGGTAGCGCATATGACTAGGAGACAACACCAGATGCTTACCCAGTTCATCACCACGGCCGGTGGTGACCGCCTCGCGGTCATCCCGGAAGCTGAGTATCAGCGATTGATTGAAGCACTTGAGGATCGCGCGGACGCCGAAGCGGTGCGCGTATTTAACCAGCGCCTCGCCGATGGCGAAGAAGAATTGATGCCCGCCGAATTCGCGAACCGGATCATTAATGGCGAAAGCCGGATCCGAGTCTGGCGTGAGTTCCGCGCGATGACCGCCCGCGAACTTGCCGAGAAGGCCGGGATAAGCGCGGGGTTCCTTTCGCAGATTGAGAAGGGAGAGCGCGACGGGAGCTTCGAGACCATCAAGAAGATTGCCGCTGCGCTGAATATCACGGTGGATGATTTGGCTTAGCGCTTGCGCGTATGGACCCGCAACACGACCGCCCGGCTATCCCGCTCTTCGAGTAGTTCTTTGACGGCGGACAAGAGCATGTTGCTTGCCCGCTCCTGGCGCTCGGACGCTTCATGTACTCGGCGGGTCACCGCGTCGTGACGCTCGGAACGTGGCGAGAAAATAATTCTCAAAAGGCGCATCATTTGCGATCCTTGATTAGTTCCTTGAGGGACTCAATCGCCTGCGTGTTTCGCTCCATCGCTAGAGCTACTTTCACGCCGATTTCCGAGCTTTTCGTGGACTCCTGCCGGTACGCCACCCAAAGGGCGCGGCACGCCAGAAGAAGCATCGCGATCACAATGCCGGGAAGCCCGTAAAGTTCCACAAGCGTTTTAAAGGCTTCCGATTCCATTTCACTTCCGTTTCGGCTGGTAATCGCGCTGGATAGTTTGATACCAAATCCGCGAGTTCGAGAGAGTTGCGTTCGCGGTGTCGAGGTCAACTAGACATACACCTAGAGCCGCCTTCGCGTTAATCCCGCTTTGTGGAGTCGGGTGGTTTATTGGCTGAAATTGCGACGGCCAAACCGGGAGGTTAGCGCCGCTTCCGCTCCCGGATGCGCTGCAACTCCCTAACGTCATCGTGAGTAAGATCGGCACCAGTGCCCTTTGGCAAACGCTTCGCGTAATCATCTGCTTTCTTCCGTGCTTCGGCGGCGTCCACCCCGGCGGCGTCCGCGAGTTCTTCGGCCACCTTGGTGGCTTGCTGAGCGATGAGGAGATCGCGCACCGCGGCGTCACGCTCCGCTTTGTATTGCGCTTCCTGGCTGACTGAGACGTGCGCGCGATACCCGGCGGTGTAGACCGCCGTGGTGAAGAGCAAGGCGGCTAGGGCGCCGCCAAGGATCTTCCCGGCCGGTGATGTCAGCGCCGCCAGCATCAGACCGCCCGCCCCGTCCGGTAGTCATCGAGCTTTGCTTGCTTCGCGGAGCGCGCCCACCAGAAGACGGCGAACCCGCCGCCGATCGCGGCAACCCACCAGTATTGTGCGGCGAGCCCGAGGAGCGAATTCAAAGGGTCGATAAACGGTTGCAGCGCGTCCGCGGTGCCCCGGACATCATCAAGCGCCCCGGACTTGTAGACCGCGACGGCGCCGCCGGTGACGGTTCCGAAGAGGCCAACCGCCTGTTGCTTGTCCGCCGTGTTGACGATCGCGGACCCCTGCTTTCGCAAATCGTCAACGGTTGCGTTCTGTCTCGCTTCCGGAATTTGCGATTCGGCAACATCCAAGGCGGCCTGAGTTTCGGGGCCGACAACGCCGTCCACCGTCATGCCGTGCGATGCCTGGAAAGCCATCACCGCGTTGCGCGTGGTGGGGCCGAAATCCTTATCAACCCGGACCGCGAAACCGATTTCATTGAGCCGCTTTTGCAGCGCTTCCACCCGGTAGCCGGAGGAGCCGACGCGGAGGCCGGCGGCGCGAACCGCACTCTTGATTTCAGGCGCCTCGCCGGCGTGCTTCTGATATGCGGCCCGCATCTTCGCGCCGTAAACCTTCACTTGTCCGGAGCCGTTATAGACTCGAGCGATGGCGTCGAAATCCTTTTCCCGCATCTCATCGGCGAGGCCGCTGCCAACCAAGAAGCCCATCATAGCGTCGACGTGCTTATCTTCGCTTTCACACATGTCCAGCACGAAGGCTTGCACCGATGGCCAACCACAAAGCCCGTAGTTCTCGCCCATCACCTGGCCTAAGCCGTAGCTCGCCGATTTGAGCGCGGCGGATTCGTCCACGCCGTTGGCGCGGCACCAGTTGATGGCATCCACCAGAAGGGCGAGCGCCGCCGCGTTGTTCGGCTGCTCTTTGTATCCGCCATCCTTCGGGGCAATCCACACCTTGCGGGCGAGCCCGGCCTTGACGGCTGCAGCCCGTTTGCCGGCGGGAAGCTGCTTATAAAGGCGATGCTTCTCGAAAAGCACTTTGACGTGCCCCGAGGCGTCCACGCCGGATCCCTTGGATTCCACATCCACGATAGCCGTCACGGTGGCGGACTCGCATCTAAGCCGCTTCCCGATAGCCTCGATACCGCCCGCCGTCCGCTTGCGAACGCCGCCGTTCATGAGTTCGTCAATGATATCAGTCATGGCCTATTGCCCCGATGGAACGTTGATAATGAATTCATCCGTTGACTTGTCCGGCTTCACCGATTCCGGCGGCGCGTCCTTGTCTATCTTGTCGTCGTCCGTGGGCGTGGTTCCCTTGACCTTGCCCGGAACGTCATCCTGTTTTGCCTCGAAAAGCTCGGCCTCTATTGTGGTGGTATAGCCGCCGGCATCAAAGCGATGTTCGCAAGATTTGATGCGCCAAAGGGTCGGGATGTACGGCCGGAAGTTCGAAAGAAACAATTTCGCTTCCGCCTGCACGTCAACCTTCCCGCCGATCGTGCAGGAGAACGAAGCCTTGCCGCGCTTCGAGGCGTTCATTTTCTCCGATACCGCGGCCACCGCCTCGGCTTCGTTGTGGTAGCTGTAGCGGAGGTCGTGATAGGGCGCTTGCCCACCTAGAACCACCTTCTTCTCGCCGGTGCGGATATCGGTCCAGACCGCGCGAACACCGCCGCCGGAGCCGGACTCGCCGCCTGTGGTGATGATGTTGCCAGCGATATCGGGCTTAACCGCATCCGCGCTTTCCCCGCCATAGTTATCGGAGTCCATGCCGGAGGCTTCGCCAGCCTCATCGCGCGCCGAGTATTTGAAATCCCAGGACTCGCACATCGATTCCGTGAGAACCACAACCGGCAAGGTTGCCCCGGTGACACTGTTTCCGGTTCCCCGCTTCGCCGCCACCAGCCGGCCCGCGACCGGCTTAGCTACGGCGTCATGCATGCCCGCCAGCCGCGTGGCGAAGGCCATGTCGCTTTCGTTGTGCTGGTCAATATGGCGGACCACGATCCCGGAAAGACTAGCGTCCACCCTCGGCGTGTAACCATTGCGGCCGGCAATCTCTTGCATAATCTCGCCGACCGTCATCTGGTGGTAGGATTGGGTGCGCGGCGTCCTATAGCTTTTCGTCATGTTCGCGGCGCGGCCGGTAACAACCAGTTGACGCGGTGGTGACGACACCGTGAGTTCATCGATAAGGAATCTTCCCCGGCTCGCCGCGGCGCCGTCTTCATAGCCCATTACGATTTCAACCGTCATCCCGATGCCAGGCATGGACACGACGCCGAGGTCGCCGAAGCGCGGCCGGTCATCAATGGTGATGGAGACCCGGTCGCTCTTGTCTTCGGCTTCATCGTGGCATTCCACGGATAACAGGCGGTCGCCGAGGCCGGCGACGAGGTCACTACCTGATGCCAGGATTTGAACAAACGGCTTCATCAATCGCCCCAAATTCGAACGATTGAGGTCGCCGCCGGCTTCGGCAGGTCCGGCAGGAAGACGGCGGTTCCCGCCTTGAGCTTGAGCCCTACGCCGGCGAGCCCACGGTTTGCGGCTAGAACGCGCTCCACCGCTCGCGGCATCTGCGCCGCGCTGTAATATTTCCAGCAAATGTAATCGAGCATGTCGCCGTCTTTGGCGATGTAGGTTTCAGCCATCACGATTCCCCTATGATGGCGTATTCCGGATCAAAATCCGGGATATCCAACGTTCTGTCGGCGAGCGAGTGGGTGCAATCGGATAGAAATTGGATTCGACCATCCGTCACGAAGGAATGGCAAATAGCGGGCGGCGCGCCATCGATCCCCGCATCCTTGCCGTTGTACGTCACCAGAACGGAAGGCGTGAAAGTAGGAGCATCAGGGTTGCCGTTATAGCCCCAACGCGGCCCTGACCCTTCCCCGACCCCGACCATGTGCGCGCCATCGCAACCGGGGCACCAGAACATCAGGCCGCCCGGAACGCTCCGAAGCTTCTTCGATATCGCTGCCATCACGCCACCCCGTCCGCGCCGTAGCTCTTAAGTTCGATCGTGAATTCCTGCTTTCGAGGCGCACCGTTCGCGATGTGGTAGGTTTGCGTTTCGTCAACGCTCATGATGCAGAAAAGCCCGAAAATCTTGCCGTAGCCCGATATCAAGTTGAGTGGGACACCAAGGCCGGCTTGCGCGCGCATCGCCTCGATTTGATTGATCCCGGCGCTTCGGAAATGCGGATAAACGATACCGTCAAGCGTGATGGTGGTGTGCCCGGCGCCAAGGAACTGCATCGCGGGATGCCGCCCGATTCGCTCTTGCGACTCCCATCGGTATTCGGTGGTTTGTTGCAATTGCTGGTAAGCCGCCGTCCCGATCGCGAAGCGATAAGCACCCAAAGCCATCATAACCGTTGCCATCGCCGCCACCTCAATCCGAAAGAGCCGAGTTGACATTTGCGGAGTGGTCCGCCGCCGCTTTACGAAGCGCGCCGTTTACTACGGCTTGCGCCTCCGCCGGTGTCATGCCTTGAACGTTCACAACGATGCCGCCCGCGTTGAACGGCGCGTTGACGGTGGTTTGTTTCGGTTCATGAACAATCATATTTTCCGGGATGGATACCGTGGTCGCGGCGGCGACGTCATCCTTGGCCTTCCCCGGAAGCGTGTCCGTGGTGGAGCCGCCGATTCCGAACCGGCGGGCATTGATGGCATCGTTCACCGCAAGCGTGGTGGACACGTTGGCGCTCGGCGCGGATCCCGAGAACATCCCCTTGATGCCGTCCAGAAGCTTTTTGGCCGGGGACTCCTCGAAGCCGTCCTTTTCCCGGAGGAAATCGAAGCCAAGCAATTTGTTGGCGGCGGAACCGCCGTTGTCCATGATGGCTTTGTTTCGCTCGGCGTCCGCCTTCTTGTTGTCTTCGATCCGCTGCTCCCATCCTTCCTTCGTGGTGGGCATGTCCGCGATAATCTGGCTAGCCGCATAGGCGCCGAGGCCGAGTAGCCCGACCCGAAGAGCGCCCCGAAGGCTTTTAGTGAAGGAGTTGCCATATGTAGCGCCGGCCGTGGCTCCCGCCGTTGCAGCGGTGCCAGCCATCCCCGAGAAAAGCCCCTTAATGCCCGACAACGCGAGGCCGATGGTTTTGACCCCGACGCTAGCAATCGAAAGCCCGAGCCCGCCGAAGGCGGCGCCAAGAAGCGTAATAGCCGTGATAGCGGGCGCCAGCGCCCAAAGGCCGATTAGTGCTAAGCCGGCCTTCATCGGCCCGCCGAGGAAGTCAACGAACGGCTTTATTTCAGCATAGGCATTGCTGACAGAAGTCGCGAATTCATCGAACTTGATTCGGACCTGAGACGTAGGGTCCAGCAAATCCTTGATGAACCCACCAAGCTTTTTAGCCCAATCGGTTATAGCGGACCGGATCAACACGGCATTGGCATCATACCATTCGGTGATACCCTTCACCGCGTCATTCACCACGGGAAGAAGCTGCATTCCAAGGAAGTTTTTAAGGCCGGTGAACCGCTCAAGAAGGGCGTCCGTGTTGTCCCCGAGTTCATCGGCGGCGTCCGAAGCTTCCTTGCTGAAAACGTTGCCGGTCCGACGCGCCTCTTCGCGCAAGTCCTTAAGGCCGCCGGCACCATCGGCGAGGATCTTGGTAAGTTCGACCCCCGACTTCCCGAACACCTTAAAGGCAAGCTGATTCCGCTTAAGCGGGTCTTTGATCCGGGACAACGCCAACATGGTTTCGTCAAGGATATCTTCCACCGGGCGCATCTGCCCGTTGGCACCCTTTACCCGGATCCCCAATGACTTGAAGGCGGCGGCGAGTTGCTTGTTGCCCTTGCTCGCCTCAACCGCATTGATCCCAAGCTTTTCAACGCCCTTATCGAAGGTCGCGATTTCCACACCGGACATCTTCGCGGCGAACCGGTATTCTTGAAGTTGCTCGACGCCCAAGCCGAGCTTCACAGACATATCATGGATTTCGGCGCCAACGTCCCCGGCGGATTTCGCCAGGCTGTAGGCGGTTGCGATGGCCCCGGCACCACCAGCCCCGAGCAAGCCGAACAATCCGGCGAGGCGACCCGATGTGTGCGCGATGCCGTCGCCTAGACCTTTGAAGCGATTGCCGAGGTTGCCGATGGAGCGGCCGACTCGGTCCAAACCGATGCGTTTCGAAAGATTGCCAATGCGCGCGCCGATACGCCGAATCGGCCCGGTGACCCGATCGATAAGCGAAAGTGTTACTGTTGCTTCTGCATTGGCCGCCATCACGTCCCGCCCTTCTTCGGCGCCCTCGCCTTGGCTTGTTCATGCCACCGGCGCAATTCATCAAGATCAAGTTCGAAGGCGGGGGTATATGGCAGAAAGCCCGGCATGATGACGGCGATATCACCTATCATCACCTCGATAGTTTCGAGGTTTACCGGGCCTTCCGCTTCATAAAACCCTCAACGATTTTCGAGGCCGCATCGATATCGGCGGCGTCCATTTCGTCAAAGAGTTCCGGCGGGTTCCCGGATAGTTCGCAAATCAGGTGGGCAGTGGCGTCGATATTGGATAGCTTTTCCACCGCCTTGATGTCCTTCCCCTTCATGCGGCGGAAGTTCAACACCGTGATTTCGCGGCCCTCGATTGTCACCGACTCGGCGAGCGGAAGGGAGGTCGTCTTGCGAATGTCTGTCATGATGAAACCTTAGAGGCCGATCGCGGCGCGGAGCGCGGCGAGCTGGTCGACCCCGCCGAAACTCCGGACCATGTTGATGATATCGATTTCCGCTAGTTGGACGTCGTTCTGGCGGTAGCGGAAATAGGAAAGCTCGAAGGTCAATGCCTTCGTGGACTTCGTGCCGGGCGACCACTCCGAGAATTCGGTAGTGGCAAGCATGCCGCGCATGTTGATAACCACGGCTTCCGCGTTGCCGCCTTGGGCCTGGACGGCGCCACGGAAGACAAGCGGGGTTTCCGGGACTCCGATGAGCCCGATGATATCCGCCGAGTAATCGGAGAGCGTAACGAGAGCCGTCATAGACTCCATACCCAAATCCAGTTTGATCGGCGCATCCATGCCGCCGCCGCGGTGGTCTTCGAGCATAAGCGCCAGTGACGGGAGCGTCACAGTATCGGCGCGGCCGGCGAAGCTGGACCCATTGATATACGCGTTGAACGCCTTGACCTGGCGGGGAAGCTGAGAAGCCATTAGACGAGATCCTCAAGATAATCGCCGGTGAGGCGCATACGGAAAATGACGTGTTCGGCGGGATAGACGCCGGAGAGGTCCACGTTGAACCAAACCTTGCCTTCCTGAATGGAAGCGGCGGAGTTCAAGTCGGCGTCCGGGAAGCAGATGCCGCCGGAAATCGCGCCTTGGGCCTTGAGGGAACGAAGGAACGCGTTGACGGATTCCGATACGTCATCGAAATACGTCTTGGTGATTCCGCGGTCCACCGCCCAAAGATGAGCGGCGAGGATGGAGTCCGCCACGATATCGTTGAGTCGAACGATATTGAGGAAGGCGAACTTGGCATCGCTCGAAACGGTGCGGTTGCCCCATAGGCGGTAACCATCCTCATAGATGATGGTGGCGACGTTGCCTTCATTGAGAAGGTTGGCCGCGGAATTCGCATCCCCGAGCGTGAAGTCGATCGGCCGCGCGATACCAACGATACCGTTGATGTTCTGATTAGACGGCGACCACCAGAAGCCCCGGTCGTTGTCAATCTTGGCGATGAGGCCGGCCACGGCGGGAGACGCCGGCTCAACCACAACGTTGGCGCCCCGAGCAACCTTGACGGCGGGGTCAACCACATAAACGCGGCGAGAACCGAAGTCTTCGGCGTACTGCAGCGCGGCTTCGTTCGTGGTATTCGGACCATCGGCGATGATGACGGCGCGAAGGCGTTCCGCGATGCCGATGAGTTCGGCCACAACGGCGTTGGAAGTGACGCCAAGGGTAACCGATGCAGCGGCGCCGGCGAGCCCGGCGGAGGCGGCGAAAGAGAACGTTGGGGCCACCGAATAGCGGCCGCCCTTCGTGATGGTGATAGCGGTGAGCGCGCCGCCGGCAACCGTAAAGGTGCCCTCGGCGCCGGAGCCGGTGCCGCCGGTGAATGCGAGCGGGAAAGTTCCGTTTGCGCCGCTGTTGCCGCCCGTGATGGCGCCATGCCCGACCACGCCCTGCGGACGTTCGGAAGTGAAGCCAGGAGCGATGAGGATTCGCGGCTGTTGCCCAACAACGGACTTCGCGCCGGTGAAGACGTGGACGCCGAGGGGCTGGCCGTTTTCGTAGCCACCGAGGATGTTGGCGAGCGTTTCCGCGTCATCCTCGCCTTCCTCGACACGTACCACGATGATGGCGGCGCCGATTTGGTCAAGGATAAGGTCAACGGCGTTGGGCAAAGTGCCCTCGCCCGTCTGTCCTGCCGAGGTATCGAGCGAAGACGCCTTGCCGCGGGAACCGGCGATCAGAACCGGAGTGTTGAGCGGAAAAACGGTGGCATCAGCGTTCGGCGCGGTGCCGATGATGCCGATGACAGAAGAGCGAACGACGCGAACCGGGCGCGGCCCATCGTCAATTTCGATGACTTCCACACCATGAAGGAATTGCGCCGCCGCCATATTCTGACTCTCCAAAACGAAGTAATTGCCATTTTATAAACGCGTGTTTGCAATTCGCAAATCACGGATAAGGGAATCGGCTTCGTCTTGGTTGGGGTCACGCTGGAAGCGTAAGGGGCGGCAATTCTACAATGAATTCTTCGATGGTGGGTTGCTGCCGATCGCCGGCCATCACCTTGGCAAGCTCACCGGCCGCAAAGGTCCAGACCGCGGAGCGCCAGGCGAAGAAGGCGTCGGCCTCCGCTGCGAAAACGGGGTTTGGATCCCCTCGATATGAAATCGCGGTGAAGATGGAATCATATCGCCGCACCCGCGCCACCGCGTCCAGCACGCCTTGAATCGCTGCGGTATAATCGGCCTCGGTGAGTTGCGGCTCATCGGTGGCTTCATCGGTTGGGGAAGACGCCCGGACGAACTGCCATTTCTCATTTCGGAAAACGCGGAGATATCCGGCGCGGTCCGCCGGCGGCGCCTTCTTCGTGGAGAACGCTGGCAACAAGAAAACGCCCGGCTCCCGCGGGCTTTCATCGGCCTCGCCCTCACCCGCGAATACAAGCGTAGTGGGATCATAGTTATAAATTTTCATGTTGATCCCTCAATACTTGATGAGCGCGAGCAAGGCATAGTTTCGCGGCCTCGCCTCGGAGCCGCCAGAGGCGGCGATTGCGTGGGTGTGGTTGGCGCTCGACCCGGTGTAGATCGTCACCCCGCCGCCGTCGCCAGATGCAACGCCTAGAATGAAATCGCCAGGATGAACGGTAAGGCTGCTTTGGTTTGTGGTTCTGCCAGTGACATAAATGGCGGAAGCGCCAGCGGCGCCGGTCGCGCCGTTGTGGTCATGCGCAAGGTTTTGGCCACTTTGAGCGGAGCCCAACGCACGCGCGGGGTCGATCCCGCGCCCATCATCCCACCCACGAAGGAATTCGCCCCGGAGGTCAGGGAGAACGATATAGGAGCCAGATACCGATCGGGTGCCCGTTGGGTTCGCGGGGTTCGTGCACCTGTAGCCATCCAAGGCGGTGGCGTTGGCGGAGTCCCCCACGTAAATCGCGGCGTCAAGCTCGGGATATGAGGCGCGGGAGACCGCGGCGCCGTTCGCTTTCAGCCATCCCGCCGGAGCCGTGGTGCGGCGGCTGAATTTAACATCACCTGGCTGAGTGCCCTTCTCCGCGAAAGTCGCGATAACAGGGGCGACAATCGCGTCAACTTGTTCCTTCGTATAGTAATCCGTGGCATCAAGCGCCTTGTATCCCCATACGAAATATTGATCCCCTTCGATTGGGGCCAAAAGCGTCACAGTCGGCGAAGCCGCGGTGTAGTCATCATCCTCGCGCAACAGCGCCCCGTTGACGAACACCATGGCGGAGGAGAAGCCGCCATCCACGGTAATGACCCCATCAGGGGCCGCGCCAAGCGTGCCGGATTCGAATCGGAGCCCGCCGAGGGTCGAGGAGATAACCGGGGCCCAAGAGGTGCCATCCCATACGCGCGTGACTTCGCTTGCGGTGTCATACCATAGCTTGCCCTTAAGCGTGGCAGGCGGAGCCGCACCGGCGGGGCCGATAACGGTTCTGACTTCATCGCGGAGCGTTAGCGTGTCAGCCTTCGCGGTTTGCGCGTCTGTCTTCGCGACGATCGCGTCACCCCGAGCGGTTTGCGCGTCCATCTTCGCGGTAACGGCTTCATCCCGCGCCGTGGTGGTGAGGCCGAGGATTTGAGCTTGCGCCAGTGCTTGACCGGCCACCGCCGAAATCGTCCAGTCATCATGGGTGTCGCCATCGCCCTCGATATAGACGATGTTGATATCCATAGAGCCGGTGGCCCGCTCCCAATAGGTGACGACGCCGATTGCGTAATCCAGCGGTTCCGAAAGCCGGGTGACCGCCACAAATGGAGTGGGCACGAAGAGGTCGCGGGAATCGCCGGGGTCAACGACGAAATTGTTGATGCCAGGCGCCAAGATCCGATCGGTGGAGGAGGAGACCGAAAGGAAGCCGAGCGAAGCGATGTTTTGGATACGCTCCGCAGCGGGGCCAAGCACCTCATTGATGCGGTCTATGGCTACTCCTAGCCCTTCCTGCACCACGGTATCCCATGAGATTTTGATACCTTCGAGCGAGGTAAAACGGGCCGTCAACTCGTTTAGGAACTTGTTCCAAAACGCGTCGTTGAATTCCGTTGTCCGCCCCACATAGAAGAGTTCGGCAAGCGTCTTTTGCGCCATCGGCGGATTCCCCTTACGACGCTACTTTCGTAGCCTCGATAATGTCCACCTGATTTTCGGTGACCACCTTGCCCTTAAGCTGGACGCCGTGCGCCGGAATCACCGTGGTCCGACCGACCTTGATCGGCCTCGCCAGGATGACGTCGTAAAGCGCTTCATCTTCGAACTGTTTCAACGGTGCCTTCGCCATGTCTTGCCCCTTACGAGAATGCGAGGTCGTAGCGTTCCGCCACGTGATAGGTCACCAACACGTTATCGGTGGTGCCTTCGATCTGAATTTTATATGTGCTGATGGGCGCCGGGACGTTGAACGTGTAGCGGCGAATGACGGCGCCCGGATCCGGGGTGGCCTCGGTGATGATGGAGTCCGCGGTCTCCACTGTGGCGAAGGTGCCGCCGGTGAGAAGCTTGCACACGTTGGTGTGGTGGGCGGCATCCCAATATTCGAGGCGTAGCGTCACCTCAATGGTATCGCACGGCGCCGGCAAAACTCGAGGCGTGGAGATGTGCTTGAAATCGGCACGCGGGCGCGAGGTCAGCGTTTGCGAGCGGATACCTACACCGAAGCCGGGCATAACGTCCGTTGTGCCGAGGAGAACGGCGCGGAACGGAAGAAGCGGAGGCAAGCCGATGAAGAGATCCGGGTTGTCACCCGAAAGCGCTTTCCAGACGCCGCCGACCTGGACTTCGAAGGTGATGGTGGTTCCGTCCGGAACCAAGCTATCAAAGTTGATGTCGACCGCCGCGATACCGCCGCCAAGCTGCAACGCCTGCAACACCACTTCGGAGCGAGGCGAGTCGAACTTGGCGAAATACAGCGAGTAAGCGATATCCTTGGTAAGATCGCCCTGCGCCCACGCTCCATCCGTGGAATAGAAAAGCGTGCCTTGCGTGTTCTTGTTGCCATTGACGGCGGCAAGGAAGTGGTTGCCGGCGGAGGCCGGAACGATGGCGTAACGCTTGCCCTTTTCGAGATAGGTCGGGGGAAGCGGAACCTTGGTGACTTCCGGATAAATCTTGATGTTCGCCGCCGGGAAGGCGACACGGGCAATAGCCTTCGAGAAGTCCGGCTTGCCGCTCACATCGGTTTCGCAAATCATCACGGTGAGGTCGCCGGTCGCCGCCTTGCGCGTGAAGTAGAGGCCAACGGCGGTAACATAGCCGGGCTCCGAATTCAGGAAGGTTTCGCCGAGGAAGGACGCGGAGATCGCTTGCGGCGTCACCACCACATCCCAATAGGTTTCTTGGTAGCTGTCCACGAAGTATTGAGTGAGACGAAGGTTCTTGTGCTTCTTCGTCACCGAGGCGCGATCGGCCGGGTCAACGGACCACGATTCCGAACCGCGATGGAAGATGCCGGTAACGGGATCATAGGAGCCGGATTTCCACCACGAAGAGTTCGTGCAAACCGTCATCGTGGTGCCGTAGCGGACGCGGGTCCGGGAAATCTCTTTCTGGACGGACGTAACCGTCTGATACTGGTATTGCGCAATCGAGATTTCGGAGTCCGCCCCGACGATCTTGTCGCGCTGCACCTCGGTGTAGACCGGAAGAATGACATTGTTTTGCCGCTTCACCAGCGGATCAATCGGGTTCAACAGTTCAACGATTGACTGATTCTGTGACGCCGGCGAGAACTTCACGCCCTCTTCCACCGCGGCGAGATAGTTGACGTTCGCGGTGTCCGACTTCGCCGTGCTGAGATAGCGGTCGGCGTCATAAGAGGTGTAGGTTTCCGGAAGCTCCGCCAATTCCTTGAGGCGGGCGACGTCGCGGGTCACCTCGAAAACGAGATCGGTCGGCGCGAGGCCGTTAAGCGTCTGCTGGATACCGGCCACCGTGGAAGAGATGACATCAATGGATGCGCCGGCGCGAACCCGCCAGCTTTCAAGATCCTTGGTGCGGTTGGAGACGCCGCGAACGGACTCGAGGCGGTTGTCTTCGGCGGCGGTGATGGAGACGATGCCAGCCGTATTCAAGCGGACATAGGCAACGGCGAGCACGTTGGAGTCCAGCGCGGGCGCCACCGGGTCCGCGGACTCGATGCCGTTTACGGCGTTCACGTTGGCGAAGCGGCGGGACTCCGTGGCAACGGCGCGGGCTTCGGTCTGCTCGGTGTCAACGTCCACAAGGAAGGTGCGCGGCTCGGTGTCCGTGTTGATGGTTTGGCCCCAAACCGCAATGGTGACAATCTTTTCAGTCACCGCCGGCAGGCTGGAAAGCAGGTCCACAACGACGCCGCCTTCGTCATCGCGGAAATAGACCTGGCCGCCCTGATACATGCGGCCGGCGCCAACGGTGACTTGAGCGGGACCCGAGGACACCACGGCGAAGCCGGTGAACTTGCGGCCGGATTCGATACCGTCATTGACGACGTGGTCGAGCGAGGCTTGAGCGAACCCACCGATGTTTGTCAGATCTTCTTCGGTAAGCTGCTGGTCCTGCGAAATGATAACAAGGCGCTCGCCCATGTAATTCCTCTTTAGCGCAACCTATTGCGCACCTTTGAGCCAAATTTGATGCCGTCACCGAACTTGAAGCCATCGCCGAAAGTGACGGTGCGCGTGGTTTGTGTATCCACCTTCACCCGGTCACGAAGCGCTTTACTTCTCCGGACCGCAGCATATGCCAGTTTGGTCCGGCTTAGATTCTCGTTTGTTGCAAAAGCCCGGCCGCAATAGGCGAGCCCGGCGAATCCGGCGCGTGGCCGCGTCTTCGATTTCGCATCGACCAGAAGCTCCGCGTGAAACCTCGCGATGCCGAGCCGGGCATGGTTCACGAAGGAATGCGCCTTTGTCCACGGTGCATCCACGGTTGGGTCGTGGAGAAAAACGCGGTCATAGATGTGGTTTGCCGCATCATCCGTTAGGACGTAGTGGCGGCGAAGGAAGTCGCCAACGAAGAGGCCGGGACCGCGAGGAAGCTGGTCCGCGTACCGTTCATATTTGACGTCGATCGGATCCAAGCCGGGGGCCACGGTATCAAGGTGGAGTTCGGAGGCGCTGGAATCATAGGTGCGATTCAGCGTGTACGTGATGATGCTGGCTTGCTTGTTCCGCTTCGTGACGAAGGCCCCGCCGAGGAAGCCGCCAGCGAAAAGCGCACTAGCGGCTTCACCGGGGATGTGGAGCCGGTCAACGTCAACGGATTGACGAGTCTCCACCACAGTCTCCACCGTGGAGCGGCGCAACGAAATTTCCTTGCCGTCCGGGTAGCGAACTACGGCGCGGCGCCCATAGATCGCGGCGGCGGCATCGAAGCGCGCGAAGCCATGCCCCACGAACGCGCCGAGGCCACGCGCGAACGCATCGGGTCCAGCGGTGCCCGTGGTAGCGGCGAAGTAGACTCGAATTTCCGGCATCCTGGCGAGCCAGGCGTTACGCTGCTCTTTGCTGATGCCGGCGGTGGCAAAAACACGTTGGGGGAAAGACACGGAGTCCAGCAAGGTGGCATCCACCACCCCGAGCATCCGGGAAATCCCTTCCTTCGTGCCTTTCAGGCGGTGCAAATCGAACTGTTGCGCAACGACTTCGCGCTTCTTTCCTTCGCTCCAATTGTCATCCCAAATGTCCGCGGCGAACCGATAAGCCAGCCACGGAAGCAAGCGAGCATCAATCTTGCGCGCGTCCACCAGAGACGCCAAGGCATCAATGGGGAGATCCGGGAAGGCGGTGGCCTTCTCGATATCCCTTTCAAGCGGGGTGGAGTTCGAAGGAAGGATGGTTTCAAACGTCGACACGGTCCACCACCACATTCACCGCGGTGCAAACCGGGAGGTCATAATAGGAGGCCACCACATCGGCCATAGGCGCCAGCATGATGACGTTTTGCACGCCGGGAACCTTGAGCGCCGCGATGATGCCGGACACCGTGGCATCATAGGAAACCTTGCGGATGGACTGCAGGTAGGCCGCCAGGGACGCCAGCGCGTTCGCCTTGACTGTGTTCGCATCCGGCCCCGGATAAATCACCAGCTTCGCGCCGATCGAATACAGAAGAACGTTCGGCGGGCGCACCGTCACGGAATCCGTCATCGGCCTAACGGCGTCATCGGTAAGCCGGAGCCGAACCGCCTTCAACGGATCCGAGGAGGAGCCCGCGAGAACGCGCGCTTTCGCGGGGTCCGCGGGTTGGACGAACAACGCCTTTCCGACAAGGATGTCTTCGGCGCTGGCATCGGCGGCGATAACGTCCACATAGGCGAGCACGGTAACCGCGACCTCGCCGGCCGCCGGGGAATGAACGCTGACATTCACCACGGAAGGGTCAGCGGAAAGCGCGTGGAATTCGTAGGACTGCCGGGGGCCGCCAACCGCTGAAATATAAATCGCCATCTGGACGCGGCGGCGGTATCGCTCATCCGTTTCCCCGTCCAACTTGGTGGTGTTGAAGAAGGCGCCGATGACGCCGAGGTCATTGCCTTCCGATCGGGTGATGGTGTTCGCTAAAGCGACGTCATTGATGCGCTGGCGAAGGATCATTTCACGGAATGAAAACGCCTCGATAATCTTGATCGCGGGGTCGCTTTCGAGGAGCGCGGTGTAATCGGTATCCAACGAAACGAGATAATCAATCGCGCTTTTGCGGATCGCTTCGTAATCCAGCGTTTCCACGAAATCGGGAACCGGGATGCCGGTAAGATCAACCAAACGGAAGTATTCGGCGGGCGCTTCGCTCATCTCACAACAATTCCGTCTAGCGTTATCGTTTTCCCGTCCGGCAGGTAATCGCCGGTCAATGCGAATTCTATAACGCCGTCGCCCTGGACCGTCATTGAAGCTTCCCGCAACTTCAAACGGGGCTCCCATTTGTCCAGCGCCTCGGCGAGCGCGACATAGAGGTCAACGGCGAATTCGTCATTGATCGGGTTATCGATGAGGTTCGGAAGCTCGGAGCCGTAGTCGCGGCGCATCACGCGGGTGCCTATGCGCGTATTCAGAATGTCCGTGATGGACTGGCGGAGGTGAGCTTTGCCGTCCAGTTCTTTACCGGTGGTCTTATCGGTGCCGCGCATCTCGCCCCCTTACGCCGGCGGCCCGGTATTATCGGACCCCGCAATAACGTCTGTGTGTTCGTGGGAGTCGCCCACGTTCTTCGCGTTGTGGAATAGTTCGTCGGATTCGATCGTGACCCGGCCCGGTGCTTTCAGCGTGAGCCCGTCCCCGGAAGCCACGATGGAGGCGCCGCCGCCAAGGTTCAATTCGTATGATCCGCCCTCCGCCACCGTCATCCGGTAGCGCTTCGCTTCGTGGTCATACTCGATAACGGTTCCGTCTTCGTAGACCTTGCGATCAATGTTGAATTTGTCAGAAGCTTGCGTGTCTTGCTTCGGGATCGCGGCGAGAACAACGGCTTGCGAGAGGTCCCCGGACGGGCTCGCGAGAACGACTTGTTCGTCAACCTCAAGATAGGAATATTCCTTTGTCTTCCCGGCTCGGCGGACGCCGGCGGGGATCCAATCGGTTTCGAGGTCGCCAACCTTAACCCGGTAGCGGCCTTTTTCGTCACGTTGGGAGACGGTGCCGATAAGGACGCCATTGGAAACGCGTCTTTTCAGGTCGGTGATTTCGGCGTCATAGCGGTTAGACATCGACGCCCCCGATGATGGTGGAATAATCGGGCTCACTGCCTGGACCGATTTCCGGAGCGAAGCCGAGGAGAACCGTAGTAGGCCGCCCGGTTTCATCCGGCTGGACATGGGTCCAATAGACCACTTCCCATTTCATCATCGCGGCGAAGAGCGCGAACGAGTCCCGCTCCGCGATGTAAAGATCAACGTCAGTAAGGATGAGCGATTCCACCGTGTTGCCGAGAGTGGGGTTTTCCCTCATCGCGTCTTCAACCTGCATCGCGAGGTCATCGGCGGCGTCTTTACTGGCGGTGCTGTAGCACTCCACGCTTACTTGCATCACCCGGCGGCGTGGGCCGCCCTGATGCTGCGTTGTCGCGTCTATCGTCTCGCGCGCGAACACCACATTGATTTCGGCGAGGCCGTCAGCGTCCGGAGGCGTGGAATCGGAATCGAGTGCGCGGCCCTTCGCATCGGTGCGGAAGGTGAGCGGATCCGTGGTGACGGGTGTTCTCAGATATTCCGCAATGGCGGCGGTGATGAGTTTGCGCGGGTTCGCCATGGGATCAGCCTTTGCGCAATAGAAGCTTTGTCATTCCCGATGAGGACGGCATCAGCGCGAGCACGGTAAAGCTTCCTTTACCATCCACATCAACGCGGTCTTTCGTGGCAGGCTCGAACCCAAGGTCGGCGATACGGACATCAATGATGATTTGCCGATTGTTGACGGCAAGCGTTCCGCCATTGTCGCGGGTGTCCGTGGCGCTGATATCGTAAATCGCGGTAAGCGGCGCGCCGCTCGGCGTGGTGCTGTGAGTGGTGCCCGTTTCGAGGCGGTGATAGGTGATCCCCTTCGGGAACGTCTCCGCAACAATGGCGGTCATATCGTCCAGAAGGGAATCCCAATCCATAGGCGGACCCGCCGGGCTTACGCCCCGGCGGACTCCTTGGCACGAAGAAGCATTTCCGGCCGCGTGCAGATGAAGAGCGGATAGGAATAGATTTCCGGGCGAACCCAGGCGTTGCGGTCACGGTCGCGGATCAGCATCTGGTAGAGCGGGCGACCGATGGTGTTGACGAAGTCGAACGTTTCCGCCGGCGCATACGCCACCTGAAAGACGCCGGGGGCGTTGACGGGGAAGAACTTGCAGCGCTTGGACTGGACGCCCATGCCATTCTTGCCCGCCGCCTTGATGGTGGCCTCATCAGCCGTGAAATTGAAACCATCGGCTTCTTGGTAACGGATGAAGAGGATGCCGCCGTGATCGAACGTGGCGATGGTGCCGGAACGGAAACCGGAGCCGTTCGCCAAGCCCATGGCACGGTTGAGCATCTGCGCTTGCGCCGTGCTGAGATAGGTTTCGCGAATCGTCTTGTGCATCGTAAGCTTGTTGAAAAAGCTCTTCCCGCAAAGGCCGATGATGTACGTGCTGTTGTTCCACGCGCCCTTGGAATTGCGCTTCATCACTTCGATGACTTCGCGGCATTTCTCTTCGATGTTGGTATCAACTGTATCCAGAGCGAAGTCGATTTCATCCGGAACCGGGATACCCCATTCGGCGAACCAATCCACGATGGTGGAGCCGTCCGCGTCCAACACCTTGCCGGTGATGGCGCCGAGCATCATGTTTTCCCAGGTCAGTTCGACGTCGCCCACCAGTTTGGCAGAATATCGGCCAACGTAGCCAATCATGGTTTCGAGGTCAGACTCCGTATTGAAGGCCCGGATGCCCTGGATCGCCGAAGCCTGCAGGGTGTGGCCCTTTGCGATACGCGGAGCCCGGTAGCCGCGGATGGTGCGACCGTCCGTCTGGCCTTCCGGAAGCGGCGCGCCGCGTTCCGTGGTCTGGATGATGGAAAGCGTATTGCCGCGCCGCTCGATAGTCACCATATCGGTGGCCGTGGGCACGTCTTCGAAGAGGTTGAGCGAGCCGATATAGTTCGGCTTGAACTCGAAATCCTCCAAAGCCGTGGTCATCGTGACCACAGAGAAGGCGTCGTCGTTGAAAATGTCCATATGCATGTTGGTGGTGTCCCCGTTCAACAACGCCGCCGTTTAGGTGCGGACGATGATTCCCTTTGTCTTGAGTGCTGCGATTGCTGCCGCCTTGTTCGGCGCCGAGATACCGGCAGGCCAGATCAGCTTGGCGTCGTGGGCTTCCATTTCACGGACATGAAAGACGGCGCGCTTGTCAGCGGCAGAAGCGTCCACATTCGAAAAGAGGATGCCGGCCGCGGTCTGCGAGCCATCGGCGGCCGCCGTATTGAGCGGAGTATACTTGCCGGAGGCGGTCACCAGACCGACAACCATGCCGGACTTGCCAACCGTGCCCGCGAGCAAAATGCCTTGGTCGCGCGAGCGCATGCCGCCGGTGGCGCCAGCGGAACCGCTCATTTCATAATCGCCCTCGCGGCGGCCGTCGTCAGTAAAAACGGGCATTGTCAGTGACTCCTAGTTGCCGTTAGCGGCGCTTGATTGCCTTACCCCACGCGGACTTTTTCGCGTCCGCGCTCATTGTCTTTTGCCCGCCAGCACCCGCGGCGGCCACGTTCTTCGGCACCGCGATTGCGGAAGTCTCCGGCGCGTCACCATCGGCGGCGGCGGCGAGAACCTTGGCGCGGGCAACGTCAACGCTCATGCCCTTGTTGATGGCTTCAACGGCGTTGAAGGTGACGCCCAAACGGGAAGCCTGCTGAGCCACGGCGTGGAGGCCAGAGCAACGCGCGGTTTCTGCCTTGAGTCGGCGGTCAACGATGGCGGCGACCTTCGCGTCATCGACTTCTTGTTCCGCCGGTTCCGGCTCGGTGACATCGTCGGCGCCCGCATCCACGGCTTCGGTTACGTCGGTCTCCGGAGCTTCCGTAATGCCTTCGCTTCCAGCGTCCGCGCTTGCGACCGTCTTGCCGGTTTTCCGTACCATCAATCCAACCCTCAATTGTGATTTGCTCAACGCGGCTCCGCCAGAAGTTTGCAAATCGTCAACGTGCGCCGCAAAGGCTTCGAGTGCTTCGTCCAGTGTGCCAACTTCGTCAGCTAGACCGGCTTCAACTGCAAGGCTTCCGCGGTATATGTCAGCTTTTGTAGCGCGTAATTCTTCCACCGTCATTCCACGATTCTGCGAAGAAAGTTCAAGGAACATCTCGTAGAGGTGGTCGACATCGGCCTGCATTCGGGCACGGGCGCCATCGTCAAGCGGCTCATGCGGATTCCCGTCCGTCTTGTTCTCGCCGGCATAGATGTATGTCCATTTCACGCCGGCGGCTTTGTCCGCCCCGGACACATCGACGTGCGCCCCGAGGACGCCAATGGAGCCAACTTCCGCCGTCCTGGCGACCCAAATCTGGTCGGCGCTGCACCCAAGGCCGTAGGCGGCGGAACACATGATTTCGTTGGCGTGAGCCCATACCGGCTTTCCCGTCGCCGCCGATGCGGTGCGGATGAAATCGGAGCAATCGAAACACCCGTTAGCTTCTCCGCCGCCGGAGTCGAATTCAAGCATGAGGCCACGGACCGAAGCGTCCATGAGAATTTCGGCGGTGGCATCACGGACAAGCCCATAGCTCATCATGCCGCATTCCGCGTCAAGCCAGGTGCCACGCCGCACCAGCGAGCCCACGATAGGAAGAACGGCGATTCCGTCCCGTTCCATATAGGCGCCTCCGGCGAGACGGCGCGAGGATCCGCTACGCGCTTCACGCGGCGCGCGCTGTATCTCCGCCGCGATATCGGCGCGGGCCATCGATTCCCCGGTGAGGATGCGCGGGCCGATCGCGTCAATGAGTTGACGGCCGATATCGGCGCGCACCAGAAGCGGGCGATTGAAGATCAATGACGCCAGGTGTGGAAGGTCACGCATTTTCCGGAACGTCCGTTTCTTCGTCTTGTTGATCTTGATCTTCTTCGGCGCCCGATGCCGAGCCGCCGAACCCTGCCGCCGGAGCCGTTGCCGGTGTCCGGGTATCGAACTCGAGTCCGAGTCGATCCTCTTCGGCTCGCTCTTCCGCGATTTCTTCGTCAAGCTCTTCGCGGTCATAACCGCGCTCCGCCACCGCTTGCGTCCGGCTCTTAAGTCCTGCCTTGATCGCGTCCTTCTCCGCGGCAACGTCCTTCGCGGGGTCAATCCATTCGTGGCGAGGAGGAAGATGTTCCGCGGCCCAATACCGGGTCGGGTTCTCATCGTAGCCGGGGAGATCGACCAGACCGGCCATATAGGCGCGCTCTACAAACTCTTTCCAGACGACGCGGCACATCTGGAAAATCAGCGTGTTGTTTGTCCATTGACCAACGCGACGGCGGAAGCGGACGATATCCGTTCTCACATTCGAGAAATTGCCCTTGGTCATGTCCCCGGACACGTAGGAATAAGGGACGCCGAGACCAGAAGAGATTTTGAGAATGTTGCGGTACTGGAAAGGATCGTAGGAACCCCCAACATCGGCCGGCGTCGAAAACCTGATATCCTTGTCATCGCCGAGGTCAACAAGCGCGCCGGGCTCCATCGGAGCAATCGGAGCTTCATCGTCGTCGTCATCGTTAAGGTCGTCTAGTGGAACTTCGCCGCGCCCTACGATGAAGCCCGCGAAGAGCGCGGCGGTTCCTTTACGCTCAAGTTCGGCGTCATCATAGGCTTCCATTTTGAAGATCTTGACAAGCACGCGGGCCACCCGAGGGACGCCGCGGATTTGACCGGCCTGGCGGCCTTCAATGACATGGATAACTTCGGAGGCCGGAACCGGGACCCGTTCGCGGGTTCCAGACTTGCCAAGCGGCACATCATCATACGGATGCCACCGCCAGAAGTGATAAGCGACTCGGCGGCCGATGGCGTCAAACTCGATACCGGCGCGGATGATGTTTCCGGTCGGCGTCACCTCATTGAAATTGAGGTCGAGCATTTCGGATGGCAACAACTGCAACTGAAACGGCACCGTCCACATATCGCCGGGGCGACGTGCGCGGATACGGAAAAAGACTTCGCCAGCAAGGAAGACTTCGCGAGCCGCCTTTTCCTGCAAGCCGTAGTAATCCGACATGCCATCGGCGTCCGCCTCTTCGGTCCAATCCCAAAAGAGATCGAGGAGCGCCGCCTTTTGTGCCTTGGGAACCGACTTCTTCGGACGCGGCTTCACACCATCGCCCACCGCGGTGGATGCCCATTCATCAACAGCGTTGCCGGCGTATCCATCGTTTTCATATAGCCAGCGCGCGCGGGCCACGAGCGTGGCCCCGGCCGCCTGGATCGCGGAATTGATGTGGCGCTTGGGAGGATTGAAGTTCCGGAGGCGGCGGCCACGGCCGGCGGCCTCGAAAGAGGGATTGACCGAGCCCGGCACCTTGAACGCGGAATCCACCGACGCGACTTTGGGAAGATGCGGAACGGAACCGGCTTTGACTTTGTAACGCGGCTTTTCCATTAGTAGCCTCGCCTCGCATCAACATACATGACGCGCTTCCGGCGCTTCCCGGTCTCCGCTTCGCCAAGCTCATCATTGATGCCGTCCAGCGCGGTTTGCATCTCCTCCATCGATCGATAGGAGACGCGCTTGCCGTCATGCTGGACGTCGCGGGCACCGGAGCGCATGGCCTTCAATAGCCGTGCCTTCGTAGCCTTAAGCGCGGCGATTTCTTCCGGTGTCAGTGCGGCCATTTCTCAACCCATGAACGGGCTAGCGATGACGCGCCCGCGCTTCCGTTTCCTTCTCGTTATCGCACTCCGCTCTTCGGTGGTCATTCCACGATTCTGCGAAGCGTCTACCTCGGCGGCCCCTTTGGTCTCCTCCGGTGCCACTGCCACCGGCTCCACCGCCTCCGGTTCCTCCGGCATGGAATCTCGCCTCTTCTCCGCGAGTTCTTCCGCCATCGCTTTGGCGCGCTTGTTGAGATTGATGCCGCCGACGACCAAACCCTGCAACGCGGCGTAGGCGTAGACGCGGCAGTCAAACGCCTCGTTTCGATCGTGGTCATTCTTGTGCCACTCGATAACCTTGAAGCCCTTGACGTAGCGGGTAACTTTCCGCTCCACCGTCAATTGCTCAAAATATTCTTTGTCCCGGTCCATGTTGAAATGGCAGGCGCCGGCGCCGGAGACTTGCGGCCCCATCTTGGTGAGTCGGGCGGTCACCACTTCCTTCGCGGCATCAACGCCTATGGCGTAGAGGTTGATCTTACCCTTGTTGTTTCGGTTCGGGCGCTTCGGCCATACCGGGCGCTTGCCGGCGTAACCTTTGATACCCCAGATGCGCCGGCCTTCTCGGGGACGAATGAAGCGGTAGGCGTCTTGTGTGTTCGCGCCACCGGTGTCTATGCAGGTCGCCGAGATCCGGAGGCCGTCCGGCTTCGCGGGATGCGCGAACCGCCCGCTTAGGAAATCATCAAGCTGATCCCACACCTCAAGCTCGGAGGGGTCGCCCGCGAAGGTGTGGTAGGCGATAGACCAAGACTCCTCATCGCGGCCCCATCCCACGACCTCAAGTTCCAATCGGTCCGGCTGGACGTCGACGCCGCATGTCAGCAACGCCACCTTTTCCGGAAGCGGGTCGGCCTCGAAGGTTTCGCGCTTCGCCAGGAGCGAATCCGGGTCCAGTTTCTCACCGCCGAGCGCTTCCCACTCCTCGCCGAGGACGTTGTTAATAAAAGGCTGCAGCTTCGCGGGATCGTCCTTCACCTCTAAGAACCGCTCCGCGCAACTCGCCCACGAATACCAAGGCGAATAGAGCGCGGAGAGGTGATAGCTTCGCGTCTTCGGATTGACCGGAACCGCCGTGGGTATCCAGCAAGCCCCGTTCTCTTCGGAGAGGAGGTGCGCTTTGCGGTGTTCGGGGTGCCGGTGCTCGCAAAGCTCGCCAGTTTCCGCATCGAACGCCGAGCACACAAAGACGGCGGTCTCCGGCTTCCCCGATTCCCACTTGATCCGGTCCCATGTGATAGGCTGCAACGTGCCGCACTTATCGCACTTCACGTTATAATATCGCTGGTCACCCTCGCGGAACGCGGGGCCAATGCGGGAGGATTCCTTTAGCAGGGGGGTGGAGAGCTTGAAGATTTTCCGGCGCGCCGAATGCGCGTTGGTGCGGTCCATCGCCAGGGTGACGGGGTCGCCGTCATCATCAGCAACGGCCGGGTAACCGTCCACTTCGTCAAGCACCAGATAGCGAACCGGGATGCCTCGAAGGGATGCGCCAGAGTTCGCACCAGACATCACCAACACGCCGTTGGTGAAATCCTTCTGTTCGATCGTGTTGCCGGAGTCCCTGCTCTTGCCGGTGGTCCCCACTTTGTCCCGAAGCGACGGCGAAGCCTCAATCATCGGATCAATACGGATCTTGGAAAACTTCTTCATCATCGTGATGGTGGGCATCACGTACATCATCGGCCCCGGCGCGTGGTCGATGACATATCCAACGAAGTTGAACCCGCCTTCGGACATGCCGATTTGCACGCCCTTCATCACCGCCACGGTTTGAACGGGCGAGTAGACGGATAAGCAATCCATAATCTCGCGGAGGTACGGGGTGCGCGAGGTCCGCCATTGCCCAGGTTCCGGGCTCGATTTAGAGGAAAGCTTACGGTGCCGGTCCGCCCATTCGCTCACCGTGTACGGTGGCGCGGGCCGAAGGGACTCCATTGCATCTTTGAAAAGCTCATCAACCCAATCGATAGCGGGCACACCGATATGCGCATTCATCCGTCTGCCCCAAATGTTGGCAACGGTTGATCCGACGCCTCATTGAGGGCGCGCCTAATATGGGCCTCAAGGATACCGATGAACGTGCCGGGGTCCGCTCCGATTTCGGCCGCGATTTCGGCGCCGTGTCTCGCTGAGAAGTTCAAGAACATATCGCGCGTGGTGTGAGTAACGGCGCGCAACGCGCTCTTCGCCTCCTCGACCGGAACGTACTCCCGGCGCATCTCCGCCAACTTGATTAGGGCGATCTGCAAATCGACTTCGGCGCGGTCCTGCTTAATCTTGTATTCGCCGCGCTTCTCCTCGGCGTCATCGCCATGCTGCGCCGCGTTCTTCCGCGGCGGCTTCGGCCGATCGCCAGGCTTCGCTTGGATGCGGTTCGGGTTCGTGTTCGCGAACCAATCGACCCGTGCGACCTCTTCGTCAAAGCTTCCGTCTTCGTGAATAGCTTCGGGCGAGAACTTCCCCGCCTTTACCCGCTTCATCACCGCTTCATAGGTGACGCCAACCGAATCCGCGAAATCGGTTGTCGATATCCCGATTAGTTTGCGTTTCGTCATCCTTTGATCTTTTCTCTATACATGATGCATAGTTTCCATTATACCGATGTTTGTAAATCGCAAACGCAACAAACCGCAACGGAGGCGGTGAGGACATGAAATCACATACAGTTAAGAGCAACGCGAAGCGTTTCGCCCGCAGTGTGGTCGCGAAGTTTCCGGAGCTTTGCGAGGTGGCGGAGCCTGTCGAGGTAGTTGACGGAGAGGGAGGCCGGGAGTGGTATGCAGCGGTTTCGCTGCTCGCCGGTGACGACGCACATGCCGAAGACATTGCCGCCGCATTCGCTGGAAATGTCTATATCTACGGCTGGACCGATGAGGAGGAGGTCGCCGCCAGTGTTGCCGTCGCCGCATCGGAAGGTGATGCCGGGGTTTATTCCATCCCCGCCGAAGACATGAGCGAGTTGGCGGACGACTCCGGATTGAAGGCCGCCTTTGATGCGGTGGAGCCGGTGACAACTGGAGACCTCGAAGCGGTGCCGCTTATTGTCCCGCCAGCCGTCAAGGCGGATTTGGAAAAGGCGGGGATTGGCCTTGAAGGTATCGAGGTGGTCGGCAAGGTTCCAGACGCCACCGCCCGCACCATGGAAGCCGCCGCTTTGCTTCCGCCGCCGGTCCAGTCCAGCCGAGAAGAAATCGAGGCGAGGCGCGCGGAGCGCCGCCAGCGTATCGACGCGGAGAAGGCGGCGGGGACCTTCGGCGCGAAACCGGAAAAGATCAGCAAGAAAAAAATTATACTTGATCTTATGAAGCGCGAAGACGGCGCCACCCAAAAGGAACTTGAGGACGCCACCGGCTGGCAACGCCACACCTTGCGCGGCTACATCGCGGGCACCCTCCGCAAGAAGCTCGGAGCCGTTGGCTTCTCTATCGAGTGCTCGCGCGGATCCGGCGAGGTCCCGACCCGGTACTTCATCGAGCCCGTCAAGGCCGCCGGGAAAGGCGGTGCGGCGTGAAGAGGCCCGGATACCGTGAAGCCATTCGGTGGATGGTTTTGAATGACGACACTTCATGGGTTGATGATGAACGCCCCATCATCACCGTAACCGCCGGCATGGTGGCCGATCTGTTTGACGTGGAGCAAGCCCGCGTCATCAAGGATTTGCGCCGCGAGCTGGTCCGTGCGAAAGGCGGTGACGCATGACTGGCCGCCTGCTTTCCGTCTACGTTGACGCCTCCGCGGCGAAGCGGCTCGCCGCTATCGCCGAGGAGTTGGGCCGCGACATCGAAGAGCTTGCGGCGTGTTCCGTCGAGGAAGCCGCGTTGATATACTTCAAGCACCGCAAGGATGATCCCGCGAAAGGTGGTGACGCATGACCGATATTCCGGAAGACATCATGAAGGCGGCAACGGATGCCGCCGAGGCGGTCTATAACGCCATATCGGAATCCGAAAACGATCCGCTTGATGTCACAATTCAGAAAGCCACCGGCATCATCGCAGCGGCCTTGAACGCGGAGCGCGAGGCCGCCGCCCGATACCTCGAAAGCATCGGCGACCACGGTGACCAGGCGAAGGCCGACTCTATCCGCAATGGGGAGCACCGGGCATGAAGGGCGAGATACCGCTTAAGTGCTGCCCGCGCCCCGAATGCTTCATATGCCTGCCATCGGCGGCGAAACAGTGCTACGCGTGCGGCCACGACTTCCGGGACCCCCGGACCGCATGGGATCGCCATGACGCCAAAAGCCGAAGCATCACATATCAAGGCGTGATGTACGTGGCGTACCGGCCGGACCGGTCCAGTTTGTGGAAGATCCGGGATGGCTCCACGCTTGTGGACATCGCCGATAAGCTCACAACTCGAGACGTCACCGCCTACTTCAAAAAGAAGGGTGACCGGGAGGCCGCCGCCGCGCTCGCGGAATGGGGACGTTGGCAAAAGAATTCAGCACCTTAGATGATCCCGAGCCCGGCCGTTGCGCCGGGTTTTCTTTGCCCAGATACTTCACCATATGGCTAAGCATTATGCGTGGTTCATAACCATACTGAAAGAGTCTGTCGCTAGCGAAAGCCTGCGCGGCCACGCTCCCCGCACCATGCCACCCCGTAGGAAGGACCCATGAAAGTCTGAAAGCTCAATGATATCAATGAGTTAGGCGATTTCGCATCGAAAAGGATCAATGTGACCTGAGATGCAAGAGGGGTCAACCCTTAGCCTCGGGACGCACCACCACGGGAGCGGGAGTAACGATCAAGTTGACGCATCAGGTTGGCTTGAAGGCGTTCGGCGCCATAGGCTTCATTCGCAGCGGACACCGCATCCTTTGCCATAGCATCGGAGATCGCGGCCCCCCTGCTCTTCTCGATTGGGAAGCGTGCTTTGCCCACACGATGGAAGACGTGCGAACCCATGCCTAGCTCCCTAGTATGATCCCCATCTGGACCACCATGGATGAATGAGCCGGGATGATGCACCTTAGCCCCCCATATCCTCGCTGAGACGCCATCGCCCTCTTCCTTGGCACCGAACGCCTTGAGAGGGATAACGGAACCGGAGCCCCTTACAATAGCGGTAAGCGTTGAAGGCGTAGACATCGGGCGAACCCATATCCCGAGCTTCGAGCGCTTCGGTGGGATCGATAGGGATTTAGCAACAAGTTGCTCCGCCTTACGTTCGACCTGGCGAGCGGAGTCATTGACTGCAACGCTCATCGCCTGATGCAAACGAGGCCCTGATAGCTTTCGCATCAGAGCCTTGACCTCGGCGGTATTCCAGTTTGCCTTAACGATTATTTCGCCGGCCATGCCTAAGCCGTGGCACGCTTCGCGATGATGGCATCAGCAATCTTTTGCTTCGTCCAGTTCGGTTCGAAATCGGCGGTCTCGGCTTCGGCCTTCGCGATTAGATCGGGCTTGTTAAGCTCCATCAACTCTTCCACGGTTTCCACCTTGCCGGCCTCGATACCGTCTGCATCTGCGATCGTTGGAACCGCTGCGCCTTCGGGCACATAGACCACTGCGGCGGATGCCCGGTTGAGACGACGATAGGTGTCCGCGTCAAGCGTGATGGGCTTATCGCTCGCTTCGAATGCCTCGGCTTCGCCTTTTGCATTGGCCACCGTCATGTTGCGGGTAATAATCGCTTCCATAGTCCACCTCGAAACGGGTCGATTTCAATTTCCGGAATTATGTGGTTCAGTTTGAAAAACAGCAACCCTGTATTTTTTTGAGACCTGTATTTTTTGCCTTTCGGAAAAATACAACAAAAAATACACAGTAACCCATTGATTATATTATATATATATATTTCTATTTTTTAAATCAATAATAATACATATGCCTGTGTGTGCATGCATGCGCATGCGCTGCGCTATGTGTGTATGCATGCATATCGATATGTATTTTGACGAAAATAAAATAGAAACATAGATGTTCAGCGATTTCAGCGTCTTAACCTGTATTTTTCGTTGTATTTTTTGATGTATGCGCGGGGTGTATGCTGAGATCGGCGCTCCCCACCGGCTCGGGACGCGCGCCGCCTCAGTTTGCGAATTGACAACGCGCTATGCATCATGCATATGTTTGTAAATTGCAAACGCATCGGAGAAATCATCATGCGCCTCATCGAGAAAACAGCGACCTACGAAATTTGGGCGGTTCGCGAATCCTACGGTGATGACTTCTATGTTTACTCGGCACGCGGAGGTGATCCCCGCGTCTGCCCGTCTATCGGCATGGCCCGCGAAGTCGCCGCCGGTATCTGATGCGGTACGGATCGGTTTGCAGCGGCATCGAGGCCGCCACGATGGCATGGCACCCGCTCGGCTGGACACCCGCTTTCTTTGCGGAAATCGAGAAGTTCCCGAGCG
This sequence comes from Rhizobium acaciae, assembly GCF_025941625.1. Lineage (NCBI taxonomy): Bacteria > Pseudomonadati > Pseudomonadota > Alphaproteobacteria > Hyphomicrobiales > Rhizobiaceae > Rhizobium > Rhizobium acaciae. The sequence continues at coordinate 85,521 of NZ_JAPCZO010000020.1, read as the reverse complement.
CCGTTTTAGCCCATCATTACGGATCAAACATGCCGGGCGAACCGGATGCGAGTAACGGCGTCCCCAACCACGGGGACATGACACAATTCGAGGAATGGCCACACCATGCAATTGACCTTCTTGTCGGCGGAACCCCCTGCCAAGATTTCTCCGTCGCGGGGCTTCGGGCCGGACTGGACGGCGCGCGTGGTTCACTCATGCTTACCTATGGCGCAATTGCTCGGCGATATCGCCCCCGCTGGCTGGCGTGGGAGAACGTCCCCGGTGTCCTTTCGGACGATGGCGGACGCGGATTTGCAAGCCTTTTGGGACTCCTCTCCGGACAACGAGTCGAAGTCCCCGCAACAGGCTGGAGAAATGCGGGAGTTGTCGAAGGCTACAAAGGCGCTTACGGCCTCGCATGGCGCGTGCTTGACGCTCAATTTGTCAGAGTGGACGGCTTTGGACGCGCGGTCCCTCAAAGACGAAGGCGTGTCTTCGTTATCGGATATCTTGGAGACTGGCGACGTGCCGCCGCGGTACTTTTTGAGCCAGAAAGCTTGCGCGGGGATCCTCCGCCGCGCCGAGAATCGAAAAAAGACGTTGCCCCCACAATTAGCGCTCGCACTAAAGGCGGCGGCGGGCTCGGAACTGACTTCGACCTTGACGGAGGATTGATCCCTTCAAGCTATGCCATTCAAGCCGGGGCAATGCGCGAAAACCCGGAAAGCGGCCCCGATGGCGTCGGGGTGCAATCAGATATCGCTTACACGCTTGAGGCAAGATCAGAAGTTCAAGCCATGGCCTTCGATTTGCGCGGACGCGAGGGCGGAGCGATGCCGGAAGGCCCTCACCTCACCGCCAATATTCACGCGGCCTCCGGTGGCTCCTCGCGCTCCTATATCGCCCAGGCGTTCGGAGGGAATAAACTTAGTGGACCTATTGACGTCGCCACCGCGGTCAATGCTCACGGTGGACCAGTTGGCAGACTGGATTTCGAAACCGAGACCTTCATAACGGAACCCGTGGCATTCAATGGCCGAATGGATCCTGTAAGTGGTCCAGTTCCGGGGGCGCTTGACACCGATCCCTTGACGCAATGCGTCCAATATGGATGGGCGGTAAGAAGGCCAACCCCGCGCGAATGTGAGCGGTTACAGGGATTCCCGGATGGCTTCACCGATGTGCTTTATCGTGGCAAGCCGGCGGCCGATGGCCCCCGTTACAAAGCCCTCGGCAACTCCATGGCCGTCAATGTCATGAGGTGGTTGGGAACGCGTATCCAAGCTGTTGACGTTTTGCAAACTAATGAGGTGGGGCGATGACAGAAGAACAATCCCGAGCGCTGCAACGCGCCACGATCGAACTAGCGAAGGCTCGACGGAAGATTCGCAAGCTCTTCGCCTCGGTGTTCCCGCCAGGGTCCACGGTCATCTTCAAGCGCGGTCACCTCACCTATCACGCCGTTGTCACCGGTTACTCGGAAGACGGCGAATTCATCTTAGCGAAGGCGGGTTGGTCCGTTGACACCCGCTACCAGATCAAACCCACCGATATATTGGAAGGAGCATGAGGTGACCGAACCTAAATGGACGCCAGATCGTCAGCGCGAAGCTACTGAAAACTGGAAAAAAGATCACCCTGAAAGCGTCAAGCAACATCACCGCACCTATTACGAAAAGAATAGGGAGAAGAGGATTGCTCAAACGCGCGCTTTCCAAGCCGCGAACCCCGAGAAGGTGAAGGAATACAATAAGCGCGCAAATGCGAAGCGCCGGAAAGGCGGTGAAGACTGATGGAATTCATGATCCACGTCTTCTTCCTAATCGGCGCGCTGACCTCGCTTGGTTGCGGCTGGAATGTGATGACTTGCAAATCAAACGTCATGTTTGAGGCGGTATGGATTGCAGGCGGCGCGATCGGCGCCGGCATGATGTACGCCGCTATTTCGATGGGTGCGGCATGAAAGCGAACATCCGCACCATCTTGGATATCGTCTTCGGCGCCGGCGTTCTATGGCTGATGAATGTCGCTTTCGGCCATGCTGAATTGCCGAGCACATCGAGCCTCGCCCTTTACCTTTCCACCCTCGCCCTTCTCCGGCTCAATGAGAAAGGCGGCGATGCATGATGGACGCGAAGCAACTCCACATCCTGCAGCACTCTCTTGGCTTAGACGAATATGGACGCGGCAACCCTTACCGCAACCACTTCGTAACAGGCGAGGGGAGCAAGGATCACGCGGATTGTGTTGCGCTGGTGGACCTCGGCTTCATGACGCGCCGCTCCGGTTCGGCCCTTAGCGGTGGTGACGATGTTTTCACTGTCACCGAAGCCGGCCGCGCCGCCGTTGTCGCGAGGAGCCCGGCCCCACCGAAGGTTTCGCCAGGGAAGCAACGCTATCTGGATTGGCTCGCCTACGATTCCGGCATTTCCTTCATCGAATATCTGAAAATGAGGTCACACCTCCGCCGGCAAGGGGGCTTCTGATGCTTCCACCCTTCTGGATTCCTTGGCTCCTCATCTCCGCGGCATGCTTCGCGATCGGGATCCGAGAGCTTGATAGGCCGGGCATCGTTCCCGGCCGCCGATCAACATGGACCCCGCTTTATTCGTTCTGCACCGAATACTTCGCCCGCCTCGGCGTGGTCGGCATCTTCTGCGGATGGGCTCAATTCTTCGCGTGGGTGTTCTCATGAAACCCGCCGGAACAATCACACATGGATCAAGATCAATGAAAGAACACATTTTGAAGTGCTGGCCGGAACCATTCCAAGCGATCCGCCGAGGGGTGAAGCCATTCGAGTTCCGGCGGAATGACCGGGATTTCAGGGTCGGGGACATCCTCAAATTGCGCGAGTTCGACCCCGAGACCAACCGCTACACCGGGGCGATGCTTTGGCAGGAAGTCACCTATGTTCTCGCCGAGGGCTTCGGTGTCCCGCCTGGCTTCGCGGTGCTCGGCATCGCGCCCCGGTCCGACCTCCTCACCACAATCAAAGAGTTCGCCCGCTGGCATCACCTCAACGAGTCCACGATCGCGGAGAGGGAGACGCCGAGCGATAGCGAGATAGACGCCGAGGTCGAGGCGTGGACCACGATCAAAAGGGCGATTACAACGATGGATCAACTGCGATGAACGATGCAACACACAACGCCAAGGGTGTCCCCTTCGATGGGCGCGCCGCGTTGCGCTCCGGTTGGAATCTCAAGGCGAACCCATTCAAGGCCACGGACTGGCGGTCAATGAAATGGATTTCGGAGTGGTGGGCGGAAAACGCGGACTGCTTCAAGAGCCATATCGAGGCTGAAGCCTTTACGCCGATCGGCCCCGATGGTCCCCCGCTCACCTTCGCCTATCGGAACTGGCGCGGCGAAATCGCCACCCGCGAGGTCCAGCCCATCCGCCTCACCTATGGCGCCACCGAATGGCACCCCGAACCGCAATGGCTCCTCATCGCGTGGGATATCGAGAAGGGCGCGGAGCGCTCTTTTGCTGTTGCCGATATCAACCCCGCTCCGGCGCAAGTCTCCTGTGAGCGATGCCAGGGCAATGGCGAAATCGTTACCGACTGGGATCGCTATAAGCATCCGCATAAAGGTGACGTTGGCGATGAGGCCGTTACCGAATGCCCGGACTGCGGAGGCGAAGGCGTCATTGAGGGGGAGGCATAGCCTATCCGCCCTTCGCCGCAACCGGCTAAACCCTCATAATGCGACCCCCACCCCAACAAGAGATGACACCATGATTATCCGTACCGAAACCCGCGCCGCCGAAATCAAGATGGCGGAGGCGAACTTGCAAGGCTTGCTTGACGCGCAATACATCTCTTCGATGTCCGATGATTTCTATTACTCCAATGGGAGCAAGTCCGCGGACGACCTCGAAATCCGCGCGGCCCGCCTCAAGCTCGAAGCGTTGAAAAAAGATCAGGTTTAGTGTGTTTGCAATTTGACAACGCGCTATGCATGATGCATAGTCACTCCATCAACAAACGGAGTGACTGACATGAACAAAGAAGCCGCCGCCAACGCTTTCAAGCTCGCTGATGAGGCTTGGAGCGCCGAACTTCTCAAGGTGTTCGGAAAGAAGTCTGGTCCCGCGATGCGCTACGTTCCCGCCGGCCGCGGAATGCACGGATCCAACCTTCGCAAGATTTACGAAGCCCGCGAAACCGCCCGCACCACTTGGTGCTCGGCTTGCGGTATCGCCGCCTGATGAGGTTCGGCGGCGGCCTTCGGGCCGCCTTCAAACTTCATCGTGCCAGGAGCGTAATGCCATGAACAAGGCCCGCCGCAAGACAATTGCCGCCATTCTTTCCGATATCGAAACGCTCACCAGCTTGATGGATGAAATCAAGTCCGCCATCGAGACGGTGAAGGATGAAGAGCGCGATTACTACGACAACATGCCGGAGTCCTTCCAGAGCGGGGACAAAGGCGAAGCCGCTGATGCCGCCGCCACCGCCCTGGAAGAAGCGTTCTCCGCTTTCGAGGAGATCGAAAGCCAGTTGCAGGAAGCCGTTTCCAACCTTGAAACCGCGTCTGAATAAGCACGCCATAGGAGTTTGCAAAATGCAAATTAATCCGCGCGTCATCACCATCACGCCGATGAGCAAGGCCGCCGAGGATCATATCCGGGAGGCCGCGAGGTTCTGCCGGGTCATGCTGGTGGTTTCCACCATCGCCGCCCTCGCCGTCTTCGCCGTCACCGTCCACCGCGTCAATGAATTCCGCGCCTACGAAGCCGCGGAAGCCAGAATCTAGACTTGCCTTCTGATACCCGAAAACCACACTTGCAACCCGCCCTATTTACGCCATCTTGTGGATGGGTCGGCGTTGCGATAGACGATTTTAGTTGCACCGCACAACGAGGCTAACCGATGAAACACCTTGGCGAAGAAGTTATTGAAAGACAAAGGACGCTGTTGCTTGACGCGGTGAAACAGTTCGTTTCGCGCGGTCAACCCTACGTCATGATGGACTATCCGAACTACCAGAACGTCGGGGACTCCGCGATCTGGCTTGGCATGGCGAAGTTGCTTCGCGAGGTCACCGGCCGGCTTCCCTCCTTCACCGGCTACACCGATTATGACATCAAGTTGCTCGGCAAGAAGGCCCCGGAAGGTCCAATCTTCATTTGCGGCGGCGGCAACTTCGGCGATGTCTGGCGCGGCCGGGACGACATCCGCTACAAGCTGATGCAAGCGTATCCGGGCCGGCAAATCGTCCAGATGCCGCAATCCATCCAATTCCGCGACCCTGAAAATCTCGAGTTCTGCAAGCGCCAAATCGCGGCCCACGGCAAATTCCATCTGATGACCCGAGACCATAGGAGCTTCGAGCTTGCGAAAAGCTTTGATTGCCCGGTTCAATTGCTGCCCGATACCGCTTTCGGCATCGGCAAGATGAAGCCGGTTGCCGCGGATCAATTTCACACCCTTTACATGCTTCGTGACGATCGCGAAAAGGGACTGGATATCTCCGAGGTCATCAAGAAGGTTGAAGGCCCGGTTTGGGATTGGATGGGCGCCCCGAAAGACCTAGCCCTCCGTCAACCACAGTCCGGGTTCAAGGCGCTGGCTCGCGGTAGCTGGCGCAAGTATCAGGTGCGCGCGCAACACCATGAAGATGTCACCGCGAGACGCGTCAACTACGGGATCAAGCTGCTTTCCGCCGGCAATCGGATCGTGACGGACCGTCTCCACATCCATATCTTTTCGGTGCTGATGAACGTCCCCCATGTCGCCCTCGATAACAACTATGGAAAGGTGCATGGTTATATCGATGCCTGGACCTCGGCGACCCCGCTTGTCCAGAAGGCAACCACTCCGGAAGAGGTCCTACAGGCGATGTCCCGGCTACCCTATGAGGCTTCCGGGGCATGGTATCAGCAAAGCAAGCCGTTGGCCGCGTAGACCGCGCCACACCCCCTTAGAAGCAGAAAGGCCGCCTCGGAGGCGGCCTTTTCATTCGCGGGTGTCAGGTTGTTTGCGCGAGGATGGGCGCGGGTTCATTGGTCAACGCGAAGGCGTTCGCCAAGAGGGCGGTTCGGGCCGCCGGATAGTTCGCGGTGTCTTGGAAAATGCGATTGTTATTGATCGCTTCCGCCGCGATTTGGCCGAGGCTTTGGCCGGTCTGCATCGCTGTGAATTCCATTCGGCCCGCGCCGAAGCCGATATGACTCGCCGAGATCCCGAAAGACACGAAGATGTTGGTGCATTCCGTTGGCTTCGGCGTGCAGACTTCGAGCGGCAACGGGAACATGCCATCGGTCCCGCCCAACTCTCCATCGGGCTCCCCGAATCCACCTTCGCCGGCCACCAGCCATGTCCCCGCCGTCTTTTCAACCGCGATGTACTCGACGCCGTGGGAGTCCATGAAATAGGAGATCATGGATACGGTGTTTGTGGAAATCGATGGGACCCCACCGTCGTTGCGCTTCAACTCATCGCCCAAGAGTTTGGCGACCCCGTCAAGGCGCGAAGCCTCGCGAACGTAGAGTTGCGGGTTCATGTTGACGATATCGTTTTCGTGCGGGCTGAAATAGTGATCCGCGCAGAAACCCCAGGCCAGGCAGTTTGTTTTCAGCGCCGCCGGGATCCGGGGGTCGGTGCCGTGCTGCATCAGATACAGCATGCCCATAATCCAATTCCAGTGAGCCTTCCATATAGCTTCGCGAGCCGAGTACGGGGAGGTCGGGTAGGCCCAACTCTTGCCGATGAAGTCGGTTGACGGCGCCGCGGGTCCCGCCCGGTTGTTGACGTCGAACTTGCTTTCTCCGGCGCCGGTATAGAAGGCATCGGCCTTGAAGTAGTCGAAGAAGCTGGTTTTGGTAGGATTCGCCGCCATGAACCGAAGAAGAATTTCGTAGTCCGCGACATCGTATCCCGGCGGCGGAGTCGTAGGTAGCGGCCTCCGCCACCTCGCCGAGTTCGTCATGGTCATGCGGAAATTGTACGCCTGAGTTTTATTGTCTGCGGTTCCCGCCGCCGCAAGCGTGTTGAGCGCCGGCGTAAACGTCGATCGAACAGCGGTGAGCAGGTTGATAAGCCCCGATGCGGGAACGCCTGGCGTCTTCCACGGGTCAACCCCCGGATATTCGTTGAAGGTGGCGCGGACGCCGTTAAAGGATTCCGCGCTGGCACCCGTTGCGGCTTCGCGGCCGATGCGGGTGGAGCACCCCGCCGCCCTGGCGAAGTCGATTTCATAGGAGTTGTCAACGCCGCCCTTGATGTTGAAGGTTCGGCCGTCCACCGTGGTGAAAGAGGTGACTTCGGTTCCCGTCTTCTGGACCGATAGAACGCCATTCGTCTGATAGATAGGGATCTGGAACCCGCCGTTTTTCTCGGGGGTCAGAAGCTCGCGTAGCGCCCACTGCATCCACCGCGGTTCAAAATAGTATTGTTCCGTCGCTTGGTTGCCGATGGTTTTGATGCGCCTGATGAGGTAACGGACAAGCCCGCCGAATGCGGCGGTGCTGAGGACATCGCCGAACCCGAGGCCGCCTGAGGACATCCCGCCGAAATTGAAGCGATCACGCCAGCCGCCAACAAGGGCAACGGAAAGACCATTTCGCGCGGCCTGCAGGCAAGAAAGCACGGATTGCGGCGTGAAGCCGTAGGCGATGAAGTCAACATTGATAACTTCGGTGCCGACCCCGACCTCTTCGATGTAGGCGTGACCATAGGCGCATGCCTCAAGGTATTCGCCAACGGCGGCGGTAAGCTCAGTCTCTTGCGCCGGGGTCAGCCCGCGACCGATGTAGCAGAACGCTTGGCGGCGTGGCGAGAACGCACTTACCGCGCCGTTGGCGTTATGAGCGAGGAGATAGATAGGGAGAGCGGGCAACGCCACCGAAGCAAGCGACACCGTGTTTTTGGTGACACCGTTGTGCGAACCGGTGACACTGACCCCATCGAAGCGGCTGGCGCCGGAGAGGCCACCGCCGAAGGTGTCACCATCGGCCGAAATCGCCGTTGTGACCCCGGAGGCGAGGCGAATAGACATGTTGTCATTGGTGGCGCGGCGGGCGCAAATCGAGATGCCTTGCGAAGACGCGTTGACAACGCCCATATCGCTGTTGCTGCTACCCGTGGGTTCCGAGGTGCAATAGATGTAAGCGCCGAGGTCGTTGGGATCCAGTTCGTTGGCGAGCAAGCCGGTGTTCAAGGCTTGCCCGTTCGCCGTTGCGGTCCATCCGAAGGACGCGTTAAAAGTCGGGGTTCCGATCTTGGTGGCGGTCCGCGAAGGATCATTCCACCAGCGGAGCGAGGAATTTTCATCTGCGCCGAGGGCCATAATCATCTTGGCCTTTGACCAGACGCTTGAACCATCGATTTGCTTTTTCAGCCGCTTGATGAAGCGGTTCCGCGTCCGCTTGTCCCCTACGCTCGGAGGGGTGGCGAATGCGGCGACAAGGTTTTCGGTCTCCACCTCAAAGGTGTAAGGCGCGAGACCGGGGAGAACGCCACCGCTACGCCGAAGAGACGAAGCGAGACCGAGAGAGAAGGCGGAGCCGGGGCCGATGTGCATACCCATGATTATTCTTCCATATCGCCATAAATGATCCAGACCGCGGAGGCGCCGCCTGGATTCGAGAACACTACGGCGGTGACCGCCGACCATTTCTTCCGGGAATGCGTGAACGCATCCGCTTGATTCATTGTGCCGCCGGCCTCAACCGAGAACGTGATTTGACCCTCGCCACCCTGGACATAGGTGGCGGCGAATCCGACCGGGAAATCGTTAGGAAGCACCAAGCCGACACCATCGGGGTCCGTGAGGACACGGACTTTCTGATTATCGGTTGCCACCGGATCGTAGGTATCGGTGACAACCTCGACAACGTCGAGTTTCGCGGCGGCGGTTTGCTGCTTCACCTTCACCGCCGTCATAGGCTTCGCGTCGTCGGCGCCGGCCTCGGCTTCCGCTTGGGAAGCGATATTGATGGAAGCGGTCACCGCTGCCTTCAGCGCGGCGACGTTGCCGGCGCCAGGTGTTTGAAGCGTGCCCACCAAGGCGGTGACGAAATCGGTATCAGCCATCAGTAACCCCCATCAGGATAGGTAACGAGCACGCCGTTGTAGGAGACACGGGAGCCCAAATAAGCAACAAAGGAAGAGCCGTCCGGCGGCTCCAAAACGAATTCACCGAGGTCGCCGCCAATCACCCATTGCGCGGAGGCGCCATCAGGATTGGCGAACACTTTCGCCACAACCTCGGAGAAGCGGCGGCGGGATCTGTTGAGTCCATCCGGGGAGGAGAGCGAGGCGCCGTCGCCAGGAGTGAAAATCAGGTTGCCGTCGCCGCCTTGCATCAAGGCCACGTTGTAACCTTCCTCAAGGTCCGCCCGAAGCTCGACCGTGACTTCACCGCCGGAGGTGAGGACTCGAAGCGTCCCGAGATGTTCGGGCGCCGGAATAAACAACGCGCCGGTGGCGGCCCCAACCGGAACCCGTCTATCTTGCTCCGATGGCGGCCCAGGCGGCCCCTCGATACCGGGGAAACCACGCGGACCTTGAAGGTTGACGGCGGCGCCAATGGTGCCATCCGGGTTCATCAACCGGAGTTCGGTGCCATCCCATTCGTGGCCCGGTATATTGGCGGCGATTATCGCGGAGATTTCGTTGCGCCGCTCGATGACTTCGCCGAGAAGGCGCAAGGCTTCGGTGGCGGCGCCGATCGCGGAATCCTTGCTTCGCCCCGCGGCGCCAGCGGAATCAGCGGCGGCGGCTTCGGCGGCTTGGAAGTCACGAAGAACCGCCCTCGCCTTTTCCAGCAAGTCCGTAACAACGCGAGCCGCAACAAGATCTTCGGTAGTTGCCATTTAAACCGCCGTCACCGTGACCTGAATTGAAGAGGTTCCGCCGGACCGGATATAGATGTCTCTCCCGGAAACCCCGGACATCGAAAACGGCCGGTCCGCGGTGCAGCGGTGAAACGCGCTATTCGCATCCGGGTCAGCGGACCCGATATGGACGTGCACGGGGTCGGTTCTGTCATGGGAGATGAAGACGTTTTGCAGGTCGTCGGAAACCTTCGTCCAACTCCCCACTTCCGCCGTCTTATATTCGGTGTCCGCCATTCCCGCGCGTCCCTGCCACTCTATCGATGGCCGACAAATACCGTCGTACAGTGGGGTTTGCCCACGAAGGAAACCGCAAAGAAAAAGCCCGGCGGAACCGGGCTCATCTTTTGAGATCAACGATTTTATCGTTTGCAGTTGATCCACGGCACCGCGAAGGTTCGGTGGGCGGTGACCTGGCGGAGACGGCCGGCGGCATCGGGAACACGGGTCGAGCAGGTACGCGCGTTATAAACCACGACGGTGGGACGCAATCGCTCGCGTTCCGATTTCTCGGCGTGGAGAGAAACGACGGCCGGGGTCGCGATATCGCGTGAGATTCGTTCCGTGGTGGCGGTGATGCCGGGATCGGGCGGCGCCATGTAGGCCGCGGCGCCCAGCGGCGCCATCGTGACACATGCGAGCGAAAGCAGTGCGAATGCGGAAAGGAAGAGGCGTTTCAAAAGAAGTCTCCCGAGTTGATGGTTGCCGGGTGGCGAACCACCCGGCCGGTATCGCCGAACTTTAGCTTTAGGCGGAACTTATCTTCGGCATCCCCGCCACATCATCAATGAAGAAAGGTTGAGCCCATCAACGCAACTTGATCTTTAAGCTTCCTCGACTTTGTAGCCGCGTAAGGACTCCACCGGCACTTGAACATAGGGCGTATTGACGCCGGAAGCGAAGTAGCGGTTGCCCTTCGGCGCCACCGCGTCCGGGATGGTCTCAAGGATCTTCCGCCACTTCGTCCCCGCCCATTCCGTCCCTTTAAGGATGCGGCGGAAGTTTTCGTGGGAGGTGGTGATATCGCATTTCATGTCAGCGATATCGCCATGAACCCGGATGCCGAGGCGGTTCAACGCGATATTCGCGGATATCTTCCGCTTGTTCGCCGCATACTCAAACCCGTGGCTTGTTTCCTGCGTAATCTGATCTTCTTCGTAGGCCGCGATTTCGAGAAGTTCGCCGATCGGGCGTTCCCAGTTGCCGCCCTCGGGGGTGTTGTGCTTCACCATGAAGCCAAGCACGTGCTGCAAGAAGCGCTCGGTATCTTTGGCGGAGTCCCGCGCGGTGTGGTCACCCCAATCGTTCTTACGGATCCATTCAAGCGCGGCTTCCACTGTCACCGGCTTCGTGGTGTTCAAGAGGTAAGCGCCCGCCAGCATCGGCCCGAGCTGGTCACCCAATCGTTGCGCGCCGAGGTGCATGGTTGCCGCGGCGGTGAAGACATCGACGTAATCGCGAAGCGTGGACAAGTTGAGGATGGTGCGGGCGAGGAGGCGGGTCGCGAACTTCGGAGTCATCAGGCCCATTATTTCGGACACCAGCTTTTCATAATGCTTCTTCGCCTTCTCCTCTTCCTCCGGTGCCCCGATCGGCGGCGGCGCCAGGGTCAGTTGCGTGAAACGGCTTTCATCGGCGTAGCCTTCGATTTGCGTATTGATCGAGGCGAAAACGAACATGGACCTAGCGCGATAGCCCTTTGTCTTTTGGTTCGATGTGCCCTTGACGATGAGGCCGTCGCTTTCCGATGAGGCGACACGGGCGAGGTCCAGAATGGAACGGATGCGGCTTTGGGACGCCATGTCCTTCGGTTCTGACTCGTCAAATATCACGGGCATCGCGTCCATGCCGAGCATCCCACGGATACCGGCCTCGGTGGTGTTGCCCACCACGCTGTGAGACACGGAACCGAGCGAAGCCTTTATGATCTTATCCATGACGGTGGACTTACCGGAGCCCGCGGGACCGTTAATCCAGATATGCGGACGCCACTTCAAGAAGCCGCACACCGGGGCGATGACGCAGAATCCGGCGAGGAGGTAGCCGGACATGCTGGACTGCCAACGAAGCGACTTCGTCAAGTTGAGGAAGGCGCGGCTTTCCTCGGTGGTCGCGGCGTCACCAATAGCTACTTGGATGAAATCGCCCTCATCATAGACGAACTTGCTCTTGTGGTCCTGAATAGCAACGGCGGCGCCGTCAACGATGAGGGAATCCCCGGAATGGAAAATCGGGGTATGCCCTTCGAACCATGCGCCCCGGCCGCGCACAAGATTATGCGGGACGAACTTCCGCCGCCTCAAGCACGCTTGCATGCATGCGTTCGCCGCCTCATGCCAGTTGACGCCACCCTCTTTCGATTTGCCGGGGAACTGCAATTCCCACCAGCCCAACGGGGCTAAACGAAGCATAGCTTTGCCCCCGAGTTCCTTGGCGGCGAGATCGATAACTTGGGCCACGTTGCCGGGCTGGAAATAGCAGGTGGTGCCATCGATACCGAGGCAACGGAAATGAGGGGAGCCGAAGCCGTCAAGCGGATGTTCCCGCGTCCCGTCTTCCCGTGTCTCCTCACGCCGCGGCGGCGCCTCTTCATAATCCGGGGCGTCATGCTCGCCGGGGCCATCTGGATAGCTGTCCATCGGCGGCGCCTCATCGCCGGCACGGCGGGCACGCTCCGCGGCGAGGTCAACCACCTCCGCCGGTTTCGGGTTCAAGATGTCATCGATAGCGGAGCGGACCGCCTCGATACCGCACAATTGGGCGAGGTCGTCAAAATCGGTCCGGGTCAAATCGCCGTCATCGAAGTGGGGAACCGCGACTCGAGCCTTCACCGCTGCAGCCGCTTCGGTGGCCTTGGTGAGCCCCGGATTTTCGACGTCTCCGGTTTTCGTGAAGCGGTCATTATCGGCACAAATGATGATCCGGCTTTTCGGGTATTTGTTCCGTATCGCCTTCGCCACTGACATCAGGTTGCCGGCGTCAAAGGCGGCGATGCAAAGGAAGCCGGTTGCTTCATGGAGGCGGGCCGCGGTGGCGTAGCCCTCGCCGATGAGGATGACGCCACCCTCTTCCGGGGCCTTACCGATCGAATGATAATTCCCTTCCTTCGCGGTCCCCTTGAGGAATCGTTTCGTGCCATCGGGCTGGATAATCTGCGCGCCGATAAGCTCGCCGCCGGGCGTAAACATCGGCACCACCAGATTGCCGGCCCGCGCCGTCTTCGGCTCCTCCTCGGGGTCAATGGTGTAGCGGACATTCTCTTTCAGGACGCGCAAGCCGGGGAACACCGGCAACCCCTTCTTCGCCAAGTATGGGTGGTCCGCCGGAGCCTTGCCGGTTGCCTTCATGATGAGGCCAGCGGCTTCGGCGGCGGCTTTGTTCATCGCGGCTTGTTGCTCCGCGCGCTCCTGGCTCGCCCGCTTCATCCGGTCCCGTAGCGCCCGGCGCTCTTCATCCGTCATCAACGAAGGCTTCTTTGCGCACCAAGTATCTTCGATACCGGCGGCGAGGTCACCGAATGCGCCGGCGGGGACACCGTCCAAATGGAGCGTGTACCAAACGTGCATATTCTTTTTGGTCTTCTTCCCGAGCGCGTTGGCACGGTGCAATTTGCCATCCGCCACCGGATGCGGCCCCTTCGGCGAACCGGTGTCCAGTTGGATGCCGGCGGCCTTCATCGCACCAAGGAAATCCGCGATTACGTCTTGTTCGGTGTGCCCTTGCGGATTCATGCGTCTGTCAATCCTTAAACAGTCTGGCGGAAACCGCCTCTTCTTCACTTCTGACGATTTCCGCGATCCCGCCGAGTTCGCGAATCCGTTTGGCAAAATTCTTTTGAGGCTCGGTCGGGCGTCCGGTTCCGGACTTCACTTCCCAAGACGCGAACACTAACACCGTACAGCCGACCATGTCCGGCGTTATCACGATGGATTCACCGCCGATGATGTCACCGGAGCCAACGCACAAGCCCGCGTTGATAGGATAGGGGTCCAGCACCACCCGGCACTTGGTCGGGGCGGTGAACCTGTCCCCGGCCTTGAGTTCAAAGCTCTTCCCCGCCCAACCTTGAGCGGTGATGTTCCGGAACACCAAGCGGCCCGCTTTCGAAAGCGCGATCATGATACGGTTTTGGAGGGCGGTCGAAGCCTTCATAGCATCGCCCCCTGAAACTCGGCGGCGTCTTCCTTCGGCTTCCACTTCGCCCAATCCGCTTCGATCTGTCCGAAGTTCACGGGATGCGCGGCTCGGAGGTCCAGCGGGGAGCCGCCAGCAACGAAGCGGCCCCGGACATAGACGCCGTTGTCCGTGGCGTGAGCTATCCAGCCCATGTCGTGCCAGCGCTTCCGGTCAATGCTGACGTGGGCGAAGTCCTTCGGGGTGAGGTAGCCGCGGCGCTCAAGGATGATGCAGATTTTGATTGCCTTGATCTTCCATTCCGAAAGCTGCGATGGACCCGAGGCGCCGGCGGAGACATCGGGGACATAATCGGGAACGCTGCACCGCTTCACCGGGCAAAAATCCTTCCAAGTGTCCCGCCAGTCGTAGCCGCCATAGAGCGGAAGGTCCGGCTTGAATGGCGGATGGTCCCGCTTAACTTCGGACTCCGCATACTTGCGCAACGCCTCTTCCGTGAGGAAGTACCCGGAGCCGTAGCGCTCCATGATGCGGACGACCTCGGCTTCGCAGTCCCCGAGGTTCCGGCATTCGATGACAGCAACGCCGAGGTATCGGGCGATGCATTTCATTTCAGCGCCGGCGGTCCCGTATGGCACCAAGGCGGCGCGGAAGTCTGGACCGCTACCGGGCTCGCCGGAGCCGGCATAGATGCCTTCAACCGCCTGCATCAGAACCTTGGCGTTCAAGGTCATCTTCGCTTCCACGCCGATTTGCGCGCCATCGGCACCGCGTACCAAGAGGATGTCGAAACCGGCGGTCTCCGCGTAAGCGGTCCAGCCCTCGGGAAGCGCAGCGATGAAGGCGGCGCACAACGCGGCTTCGTTCTCGAAGTCCGCTTTGATCTTTCCGGCCTTCATGCGGCACCGCCTTCGAGTGGAAGCGCGGCGGTGGTGTCCCGCGGATCCTGCTGGCGTTCGCAAACCGTGGCGTAGTGGCGGAGCACTTCCCCGGCGGCCTCGGGGCCATACCACTTCACCAAGTTGACGGCGATGATATCGAGGGCACCGAAGGCGGCGGCATCCGCCGGCAAGCCTTGCTTCGCGTGCTCAGCGAGCATCCGAGTAAAGCCGGCCTTCGCGCCATCGCGTACCGATTGATACTTGATCGCGTCCAATTGGCTCATGTCGCCGGTTTTGATGTGGTCTGAATAGCCTTTAGTCATCGCGCATACCTTTGTTGCGTTTTCTGATTTCGTGCGTTGTGGACATGGCGAGCCCATCCGTGCGGGTTCTTCATCCCGCGCGCCTTGCCGATCGCTATGAGGTCTTCGAGCGTTTGAGCCTTGGCTTGCTCGCGCTTCCGCTCGACTTGCGCCGTCTTCCGTTCGACCTCTTGCAACTCGCCTTCGAGTTCCTTGACGGTCCGACCCATGCTCGGGAATTCGAAGCCGCAACCCTCGCAAATCGGGGCCGGCCTATGGACGCGGAAGCATTGCGGGCACTGCCGGGTTGTCACCGCGGCCTCTTCGTCTTCGCCGCCGGCCCCGCGCTTCTTCCGCTCCCGGCCTTCGAGAGACCACGGGCGTTCATCATCGGGGAGCCCGTGACCCCGGCCGCCCTTCTCCCGGTCTATGGTGTTCGCGGAGTGGTCCAGAATGAGCGCGTAAGGCTTCGGCCCCGCCGCGATAGCAGCTATTCGCCCCTCGCGGGTTTCGAGGTCATAGCCTGGCGCGTAGACCGGGCGGAGAACGCGGCCCACCTGTTGCAGGAAGAGCGAAAGCGAGTGGGTGGGGCGAAGCAAAATCGCCACTTCGATCGCGGGGAGGTCGAAGCCTTCGGACACCAAGTCCACGGAAGAGAGGACTTCGATTTTCCCGGACTCGAATGCCGCGATAAGTTCGTCACGGTTCGGGGAGTCGCCATCGATATGAGCGGCCCGGTAGCCGGCGCGCTGGAATTGCTCCACCACCGCGAGCGAGTGCTTGATGGAGACACAGAACACCATGGCCTTCCGGCCGTGGGCGAGTTCGCGATAGGTTTTGACAACATCGCCAACGATGGAGGCGCCGGCCATCCGCTCGCCGAGGGCGCCGCGGGCGAAATCGGCACCATTCTTTTTGAGGCCGGAGAGGTCCGGCATGGATGGCGCGAAGAGGCGGTAGGGTGACAGAAAGCCTTGGTCGATAAGCCACGCCGGCGATGGCCCCAACACCATCTTCTGAAACCACCGGCCAAGCCCGGCGCCGTCCAGCCGTTCCGGGGTCGCGGATAGCCCAACAATCTTCGCGCTCGGCTCGCCCTTCGGCCCCTTGTTCGCGTAGGAGTCAATGACCTCCGCCCAAGTGGCGGCCCCGGCGTGGTGGGCTTCGTCCGGGATGTAGAGATGAGGGCGCGGATACCAGTCCAGCCGCCGGCGCAACGTCTCGATAGAGGCGATTTGCACCAACTGATGCCGGTCGCCGGTGAAGCCGTTGGCAATGATGCCGT
Source organism: Rhizobium acaciae (assembly GCF_025941625.1). NCBI lineage: Bacteria > Pseudomonadati > Pseudomonadota > Alphaproteobacteria > Hyphomicrobiales > Rhizobiaceae > Rhizobium > Rhizobium acaciae. The sequence goes on along the minus strand of NZ_JAPCZO010000020.1, from coordinate 69,091 downwards.
AGGGAATCCCAACCTTGTCAAACGTCTTCGCGGTTTGCTTGATAAGCTCGCGGCGGTGGACGCCGAAGGTGATGCGGTTCCCACGCTTCGCCGCGGAGCCTGCCATAAAGGCCGCCAACGCCGTCTTACCGCCGCCGGTCGGGCATTGCAGCAAAACCGAATTGACCTCGCGGAGGGCGTCACGGGTTTGCGTGATTAGCTCGCCCTGATAATCGCGGAGCTTGAACGGATCAGCCATGGGCGGCCACCGTTTGCAAAACGTCAACGTCGAAGTCAAAGTTAACTTCGCAAGATTCCGAGCATCCGCCGGACAAGTCCAAAGCGAGCGGGGAATACAGGTCTATCTGATACTCGCGGGCGTCATCGGTGGCGCGCTTGAACTTTGTGGTTTCCGCCAGGTGGCGGAGATCTGCCACCGAACGATTCTCACGGAAGAAAACACGGGAGCCTTCACCGGAACCGGTGTTGGCGTGTTCGGCTTCCATGCGCTCCGGGAATTCGAAAACCTCGGGGCTTTCCACCATCAGAGTCAGATGTTTGCGGAGCGACTTTTTCCAGCACCATTTGCAATTGCCCTGATAGCCCTTGAGCCGGAGCCGGAAAGGCATCGCGTGCCACGTCTCGTTGACGCCCGTTTTCCGATGCGGCCAACGCGAAACGAACGGATAAAAAAGGCGCTGCTCTTTTGCCTTTTCTGACATCCGATCAATTTCATCGATCCGGATTCCAATGGCGCAGTCATAAGTTCCCGGCGCCCATCCGAGATAGTCCCGCGCAAAGGCCAATATCGGCCGCGCCTTTAGCTCGCGGGTGCAATGTGGAAACGCCTTGTTCGGGATGCCGTACTTGGCAATCATGGCTTCGAAGATTTCGCCGTGACGGTGTGCGCTGGCAAAATCGACCTTTGTGAATCCAGTGCCGACGCCGAGCTTCGGATCAACATCGGCTTCTATCCAGTGGACGCCAAGATCGAAGGCGCGGTCGCACTCATCGACGAAAACAAGCGTGGCTTCGTTTTCTTCGGATGTATTCGAAAACACCGTTTCGATACGATCGTATTCATTGCCAAGCCGCTCTTTGCAAAGCTTGGCCATGAGACCGGAGGTCTCACCGCCGGAAAAGCTGATGAGGAGTCGGCGCTCTTCCATCAGGCCGCCTTTGCCAACACGGTGGTGGCGGCGCGCTCGGAGCGGGTGCCTAAGCCGGTGGAAAGCTTGCGGTGGAAGGTGCAGTAGTGGTGCCCTTCCTCGCTGGCGGCGCCGCAATAGAGCGAGGTGTTCACGTCAAAATCTTCGTGGTGACCCCATAGCGGGAACACGCATCCGCAATTCGTGAGCCTGCCGACCAACACGCCGTCGTGCCCCGGCGCCTTCTCCGGCCACTTCTTCGCGATGCTGATCTTTGACTTCGCCCGGTTCTCGATATTTTTGGCGCGGAGATCCGAGGATCGATAGAAGTTCGCGGGCCGCTTCGGGAACATGCCGCGGTGCTTTGACGCGTGATAAGACATGTTCGTTTTGGTGACGCCGATGGCTTCCGCGATGTCTTTGGTTTTCAAGCCCTTCACCCAAAGTTTCGAGGCTTCCAACAATTGTTCTTTTGTCATCTCAAACCTTCCTTAGTTTGCAAAACGTCAACGCTATAGAGCCGAAAAAAGCGGCAAGCCTTGCGGGGCTTCGAGCTTGGTTCGCGCCCGCTTCTTCTCATCGGGACCCGCCAGGATAAGGCGCATTCGTTTCGCGATATCCGCCTGGTATTCGGCTTCCCGCTCGATAAGGATGGCATCGCATCCTTCCCAATACGCGCCGGCCCCAGTTGAGCCGGTCCCCGCGAACGGGTCCAGCACAACGCCGCCCTTGCGGCAGACAAGGCGGACAAGCCAGCGCATCAGGTCCACCGGCTTCACCGTGGGGTGGTTGGAACCGAGACGGTCGTCGCCGTCAGCCTTGGCGGAGTAGAAGAAGCGAGCGGCGGAACCACTATCTGCGTAAGGCCCAACGGTGTCGTTGTGGGCGAAAGATCCGAAGATATTATCCGTCTTCGGCTTGCTCTTCCCGTGCGAAGCCTTCAACTCTCCGGACTGTGTTTCCGGAAACGCTTCCATGACCTCGGCGCTTCCATCGGTGATGATGTTAGCGGGGAACCGGCCTTCCGATGGGCGTGGCGCCCCGTCTTTGCCGAGGCCCGAGTTTGACTCGTTCCATGTCTTTCCGCCGCCGGCGTTGCCACCCCATCCGGTAACCTTCTCGGCTTCGATTTTGCAAGCCCGGAGGTTGAGTGCGCCGGTTCCCCAATACATGACGTTTTCCGCAACCGTGGCCGGGCGAAACCGTGTCGGTGCGTCCGCGTCTCGCGGCTCATCGATCGGGACCGCGCACGGCTTCCGGGCCACACAAATGGGCTCCCACGCGGGTTTAAGCGCGGTGCCCCATCCATCCCACTCCACCGCTTCCGGCGAGCCTGGCGCGGTGATATCGCGAGTGTAAGCGGTGTTCTCCTCGCCCTTCCATCCCGAGGAAAGCGAGCCGTTCCGCATATCGTTGGCAACCGTCTCGGTGCCGATGACTTCGCGGTCGACTCCGAGGTGCTTGTCGATCGCCTTCGAAACGTTGTGGCTTTTCGGGAAGCCGGTGCCATAGGTCCACGCCGCTTGATCCCGGATTTCAAAGCCTGCATCTTCGATCGCCACCGCCATGCGGTGATAGGTCCGGGTGCCTGAGAAGGCGACGACGTGGCCGCCGGGCTTCAAGACGCGGAGAACATCGGCCCAAAACTCTTCGGAAAACGCGGTCTCACCGGTATCCCATTGTTTCCCCATGAAGCCGGCGGAGGCGCGGGCATAGGCGCCGGCGGAACCTTCCTTCGGGGTCGCCGGGGCCGCGTTCTCCGCACCGAAGCGCTTGACGATGGACACCAAAGCGTAAGGCGGGTCGGTGACAACGGCGTCAATGCTGTTGTCCGGGATGGACTTCAAGCGCTCCCGGCAGTCGCCCGGTTTCAGCGTGATCCTGCCATCGAAAAAGGTGGTGTCTTCCATACTAGAACAAGTCCCCTTGTAGCGTTACGGGTGCCGGCGTGGATGCCGACGCGGCTTGAGACTTCGGCGAGATTGCCGCCGATGTTTGCAATTTGTCAACACGGTGTTCGTGACAAAACCATTTTCCCGGCTGTCCTTTCCGGAGATTTACGCCGACGCCGTGGTAGGCGAACGGGGAGCCGCAGACTTGACACGGATGGATGAAGGCGGAGCCACCACCCTTGATAGGTTCCATCCGCGGTTCCCAAGAAGGATTAACCGTTTCCATTGCTCCGCCTCGCCAACAACAGGTTGCGAATTTCAGGCAAAACGTCGCGGGACCCGGCGATTTCGAGGATCCCAGGAATATATTTTTCCGGAATCGTCCCGCACATCCCGCGCGCTCGTCTTTTAGGATTAGCCCATCCTGATACAGTTGACCGTTCAACGTTTAACAGGCGTGCCAATTCGGAACGGTTCCCGGATGCAAGTAAATCGGTGATGGTGTCCAGCGGCGTTTTAGGCGTCACAACGGTACGCCTTTCGGGTTAGGTCGTTCATCTTGCTCGACAATCTCTGGTATAGCGCGCGCAATACAACCGACACGACGTATTGACAACCATTGATAAGAGTTGACATATAGCAAACATATCTGTTGCCAATTTCCGAATCAGTTGTGGAAACGTCATCATGTCCGTTGTAAATAAAAAATGGTTTGTCGACCTCATCCGGGACCGGAGAACATCTCAGGCCGCGCTTGCCCGTCTGCTCAATACAGACAAAAGCACCCTTTCGCTTCTTTTGGACGGCAAACGCCGGATGACGGTGGAGAGGGCGGCCGATATCGCCCGCGCCCTCAATGTCCCGGTTACCGATGTCATGCGGAACGCCGGCGCCGAGAACATCAAGCCGAACGGCCATGTCGCTGGCGCCGCTTCGCTTCCCTTGGTGGGATGGGCGGACGGTGACGGCCGGGTCACTCTTGATTGGAGCCGCCCCGAACAACGCCAACGCGTCGATGTCAACGGTGCCTTTCCGCCAACCGCTCGCGCGATCCAATGGCGAAGCGCGCAAACCAAGGCGGAGGTGTTCGATGGTTGGGTCGCCGTGGTGTTGCCCCCGAGCGACCCGGATCCCGAAGCCATGATTGACCGGTTTTGCCTTGTCGGACTGAAAGGGACTGACGACGCCTATGTGCGCAAGGTGCGGCGCGGATACACGCCGGGGCGTTACACGCTTATCAATCATTTCGGCGAGCCCACACACGACGCCGAACTGGCTTGGTACTCGCCAATTCTCACCATGATGCCGGTCTAAGCGGGGTCCGCCCCCGCTTTTCCTGATCCCGATATTTTCAGCTTCAATTTGTATCATTTGCTTTCAGGTCGTGTTGACTTGCGTCGTCTGTGTTGACATATTGCAAACAATTGCTGATTTGCAAACAGGAAATTTCGAAATGGGACAACAATTTTCGGAAGCGCTCCAAAACGAGACACGCACGCTTCGGGTCTCTGTGTCGCTCGGCTTCGCTTCCGCCTCCGCCGAAGTTTCCGTTGCCGGCGAAGCTGGTGCCGTCACCATCCATAACGCTTGGGTCGAAAACGTTGGCGCCGCTATCACATTGAAGGCTTCCGATCTTGACCGGCTCGGCCTCATGCGTGCCGCCGGTCCCGTCACGCTGCGCGCCGCTTTCGAGAGCCGCGCCCGCGAAGAAGCTTTTGCGTAACCCTTCCCAACTGAGGACATCGATTTGAAGCGCGAGCAATACACCGAAGACGCCACATGGTTTTGGCCACGCACCGAAGCCGGATGGCACAAGCTCCGGAAACCGGACATCACCGCAACCGCCGCCGCCACCCTCTTCGGCGTCTCCCCATATATGACGCCCTTCGATATGTTCCACCGGATGCGCGGCACCGTGGAGGTCGTGTTTGAAGAAAACGAGAGAATGACGTGGGGTAAGCGTTTGCAAAATGCAATCGCCGAAGGCGTTTGCTGCGACAACGGTTGGGAAATCGTAGATCGTCACCCCTTCCTCTACGCCCGTTCCAACCGGTTCCCCGGTTGCGGCGCCTCCCCTGATTACGTCATCCGGGACCCCGCCCGCCCCGAGCTTGGGCTTGGTGGCCTCGAAATCAAAAACGTTGATTTCTTTGTCGCCAAGGATGACTGGACCGATGAGGAAGCCCCGCCCCACATCGAGTTTCAAGCCCAACATCAGATGATGGTGACCGGCCTCCGCTGGAACGTCATCGCCGGGCTTGTTGGCGGCAACACGGTCAAGAAGTTCGTCCGCGAGTATGACGCCGAGGTCATCGCCGAGTTGGCGATCCGTTGCTCAGACATGCACCAGCGCGTTCGCGAGAACATGCCGCCTGCAGCGGACTACCTCGCGGATTACGAGACGATCCGCACGCTTTACCGCAACGCGACCCCGGCGAAGTCCTACGACCTCGATATCCCGGACCCCGATTCCGATCTGGATCCGGAGAAGCTGAAAGAGCTTATCGAAGCGAAGTATGACGCCGATATCGCGGCCAAGCTCGCCAAGGAAGACGCGCAACGCGCCTCCGCCGAACTCCTCGACTTCATCAAGGATACCGAAACCGTATTCGGTGCCGGCTGGAAAGTCACCGCCACCACAACCCACCGGGATGGCTACACCTCCGTCGTCAAGCCCACCTCTTTCCGCAACCTCAAAGTAAGTAAGCCCAAAGCCAAAGGATCAAAGTAAATGACTACCGCACTCACCACTCACGAGCCGGCCCGCGCGATGTCCGTTTTTGCGGATATGCAGTCCTTCGAGGATGCCCAACGCATCGCCGGCGCCCTGGTCTCTTCCGACCTTGTTCCCGCGAACTATCGCGGCAAGGATAATTTGGGTAACGCCCTCATCGCGATGGACATGGCGAACCGTGTCGGCGTCTCCGCCATCGTGGTCATGCAAAACCTTCACGTCATCGAAGGCCGGCCCTCTTGGGCGTCACCCTTCATCATCGGCGCCCTGAATTCGTGCGGCCTCTTCTCGCCGATCCGGTTCAAGCTGGAAAAGCTCGGCGAGCGCGAAGTGAAGTTTGACACGTGGGAAGGCCCGAAGGGGAACCGCCAGAAGGTCCAGAAGAAGGCAACGATTAAGGAAATGACCTGTGTCGCTTCCGCGATCGAAAAGGAAACCGGTGAAATCCTCGAAGGCCCCGAGGTCTCCATTTCAATGGCAGTGGCCGAAGGCTGGTATTTCCGGAACGGCTCGAAGTGGGGCACGATGCCCGACCTGATGATCCGGTATCGAGCCGCCGCTTTCTTCGGCCGTCTCTACGCCCCGCATATCCTCAATGGCATGCCGACCGTCGATGAAGTCCACGATGTCCCGGAAATGCGCGAGGTGAACCCGGCCCCGGAACCCGCCCCGGCCGCACCGGCGGAACCTGAGAAGCCGGCGGGTCGCGCCCGTGGTGTCCACGCCGCGATGGCGAGAGGCAAGGCGAAGCCGAAAGATGAGCCGCCCGTTATCGAAGGCGAGATCGAGCCGAACGGCGGGGACGAAGGCGAAAGCCATGCCAATATCGTTGACGATTTGCAAACGCATGGCGACGTCTTCGGCGGTCCCGATGACGGCGATGATGACGATTACAACCCGGCTTAAGGCGAGACGATGACCGAAGCGAACACCATGAATTACACCGCGCCCGAAGTTGCGGGCCGGTTGCGGGTCTCCGAAGTCACCCTTGCCCGGTGGCGCTCCACCAACAAGGGGCCGGTCTACATCAAGTCCGGCGGTCGCGTCCTTTACCGGGAAACCGATTTGAAGGCTTACGAAGCTGGCAACCTGATGAAGGGCACCCGCCAGCCCGCGAAACAGTGAGGCGCCACGCGCCTCTTCCTCCTCCCCCTTCAATTCGGATCATTCAACATGATTGGCGCGTGCTCAAAAATTCCGAACATATTTACCGCGACGGCGAGGATCCTTGAACGCCGCGACCGCGAGGTCGTGATTTCTTTCGGCTTCCCATCCCGGCCCGTTGTGGTTCCGATTGCTAACGTGGACTTCGAGCCGATCGGATTCATGGACCATCCGCGTGGCGAAGCCGGCGCCTACAGGCTCACCATGGACCGGGCGGTCGCCAAAGATATCGGGCTCACCGTATGACCGTGCGCGATATCGAGCACTTCACTCTATGGCTGACAGACCACGGCGCCGAGGTATTGGAGCCGACGTCGGAATGGGAAGCGCTGCGGGTCCGGACGAACACCGGAACCCACATCGTCCACACCAACAAGCAAGGCGACCAAAAGTGGCCGCCCGCCCTCCTCGATATCGTTGGGATCTACAATCGCAACGAAAGCGTAGCGCTCGCCGCCACCAGGCGGAAGCGAAAGAACTCGAAGCTCCGCCAGCAATACGGCGCATTGGTCCAGCGTGATGGGGCGGAATGCTTCTTTTGCGGCGAGGTTGTCGCGCCACCGGGGACACCGGTCCCGCCCGAATACGAAGTGACCGCGGAACACCTTGTCTGCGTCACCCACGGCGGCCCCGATCACTTGGCCAATAAGTTCTTGGCCCATCATCTCTGCAATCAAAAAGCGGGCCACCTCTCCGCCCCTGAGAAGATCAGGTTGCGGGACCGGATGCGAGAGGAGCGCGCCGCATGAATATAGCTGTCCTTCCCTCACCGGACCCGCTGGCGATTTCTTCGGAATATGATCTTTCCGACTTCATCGCCGCAATGGAAGCGCTTTATGCGGAACGCCACCGGCGCGGCATGCTGGTGTGGCAACTCGAATATAAATCCGGCGTTTCCTTCAACGCCGGCCACGCATGGCGCACCGGCCTGCGCTTCCCGCAAATGACGAACTTCGTGGCTGTAGCTCAAACGCTCGACTTCGAAGTCGTGATGAGAAGCAAAGTAGCGCCCGCGGTTGAGTACGATCTAAGGCGGATGTCCGCCGCGATGGTTGCACTTAATGAAGCCAGGACGCAGCGGAAGATTTCCACGAAGGATCTCCGGAAGGTGAGCGGCGTCTCTCTGTCCAGTTTCTATAGCTGGCTGAGACAAAGCCGCGACCCCACGCTTGGCCGCCTGAATAGGCTCGCTCAATCCCTCGATTTTGAAATCATCATGCGCCCCAAGAAGGAATTAGCGGCATGACTGCGCCAGCGAAGAACAAGCCACACAAGTCAGCAATCGGCCTTTTCGGCATCCATACTATCTTCGGCGTCGAGGGCGACCATGACACCCCGTATATGACACGGGCTTGGTTCGGCCGGCTCCGCCTCCACATCTTCCATCGTGGTGACGCGGATCCCGATTGCCACGACCACCCGTGGGATTTCTGGACCTTCCCGCTCACGTCCTATGTCGAGGAAGTGGCGAAGCCGGTGACGAAAGGCGTTGCGCCGCTTGAATTGCTTCTATTGCCGCCCGAGAACTACACCCTTTCCCGTCAAGTGGTCCCCGCGTTCCGGCTCACCTATCGCCCCGCCACGCACTGCCACCGGGTGATTGGGAGATACAGCGGCGTATGGTTCTCGAAGGGCGGGCGCATCTATAGCAAATCACCGATCGAGCCGAGCGGGTCGCCAATAACGGACTCCCGCAAAGTCGTCACCCTCGTTTGGCGTGGCGGCATCGGCCGGAAGTGGGGCTTTCTCCGGAACCGCGACGGGAAATGGTGCTGGACGCCATGGAAGGAATACGTTTTCGGCGGCGGCAAAGATGCGCCGTGCAGTGAAGGCGGCGACACGTGAGCGCCGCCGGATCAATCCCGCTTCTCAGGAAGTGGCCGTTGAAAGGTGATGTGCTGCACGCCGTCCCGCTCGGTGACCTCGACAACCGAACCGGTCAACGCCCGGAGAACGTCAACGGCGCTCAAAAGCTCATCGCACACCGAATTCGGAGCGAAGGAAGTTTGAAGCCTGTGGATAATTTCCACGTTCATCGACCGCCCGTTTTCCTCGGAAGCCTTGCGAATGAGGTCGCGCATCCCGGCGGGGAGCCGGATGTTGAAGCGATCTGCAATCTGGCTCGGATATTTCCGGTCTTTACTCATTAGAAATCGTGATTGCAACTCAAGCGAAAAAAAATCAATGGTTCCGACTTGCCACCATATTGATCCCGCACAAAGGGGATTCCGCCCTCAAAAAAATCGCGCTGATCCCGCTGACCCCTCTTTAATCACCGCTTGATCCTAGCATAGGATCATATTCCTACAACTTCGAAAGGCAGTATCATGAGTTTGTTTCGTTCCCACGTCACCGCTGGATGGAAGCCTACCGGTGACACCGGTCACCGCGTCAGCTTCTTCGGAAAGATCATATTGACAATCGAAGAGGCGCGCCCCCGCCCCGATTGCATCGAAACCCGCTGGAGAGACGCGAGGGCGGCGGATTTCGTCAGCCCTTCCGGCGAAATCCTGGACACGTGGAGGAATTGACAATGGGAACGCATATCCGAGAAGCGCGCGAAATGTTGGACACGATGACGCCGCCGCCGGCACCGAAGCCGGGGAAGATCAACGGTTGCGTGGATGCGCGTGCATTCACCTCGCGCCTTAAGCTGCTCAACAAATTCGGCGAACGGGATTGGGGAAGTATTCCTATCCTCGGTTATGTCACCATAACCTTCGATGGGCTCGGCTCCCGGATGACAATCGGCCGATATGGAATCGACCTGAACTTGGAAGCCACGCTTGCCGCCGAGGGGACCGGATCAACTTCGCTGCCCGCCAAAACCCTTCTCGCCTTCGTCTCCAATGCTGACGGGGACACCATCAGCTTCGAGAAGCGAAGCGGTGATGACGCCGTTACGGTGAAGTGCGGACGCTACAACGCCTCCCTCTATCCGTTGGACCCCACGGACGCGCCCCGCCTGCCGGTTCCTATGGTTTTCGCCCGCGGCTTCCCGATGCCGGAAGGCGTGCTTTCCCGCCTCCTCGGCATGACGGTTCCGTTTATGAGCACTGAGGAAACACGGTACTATCTGAACGGCGTCTGCTTCGAGTTGGAAGAGAACCTTGTTCGCGCCATCGCCACCGATGGGCACCGCCTCGGCACCAGCGAGGCGAAGCTACCGGCGCCATCGCTTGAGGCGTGGGATATGCGGCCCATCGTGCCCATCAGCGCGGTTTCCGCCCTCGCCGGCATCATCGGGAAGGCGCAATGCATCGCGCGCTTCCACGGCGAATTTGTGCCGGGGAAAGAGTTTGTTGACGAGAGGCTGCAGCAGAAGAAGACGGCCGATGAATGGAAGCGCCAGGTCGCCCAATTCTCTTCGGATGACTGGACGATTACCACCAGGCTCATCGACGGCAACTTTCCGGACTGGCGCCGGGTCGTCCCGAAGTCGCAACCCACCAACGCCTTCGCGTCCATCAACGTCGCCGATATCCGGCGCTTCTCCGCCATGCTCGGCGGCGGCAAGGAATTCCGCGCCGTCAAACTTGCTCCGAAGGACGAAGCAACCGTGCAACTCTCAACAAGTGGCGGCTCCGAAGGGAAGATGACCGGCGAGGCGCGCGCCGAGATAGGCGGCACCTTCGAGCCGATCGGCGTCAACGCCAAGTATCTCGCCGCCATCGCCAAGGCGCTCGGTTCCGATTGGATCGATGTCGAGATAGAGGGGCCAAGCTCGCCGTTCACGATGCGCGCGAAGGATTCACCGGCTGGCGATTTCGCCATCTTAATGCCGATGCGGGTTTGAGGTGAGGCCATGAACAACGAAGGCTTACGCCGCCGACTCGAGGAGTGCCAGGTGGGCATGGCCACCCGAGGCCAACTTTGCAACGGCGAGCATCTGCCGCCGTACCTTTGGGAGGAGCTTCGCCAGCGGCTCCAATCCATCTACAGAAAGGCCACCGGCGAGACCATGGCCACCATCACCGTGGAGCACACCCCGTGACGCTTGATCTTTTCAGCAAGGAACCAACTTCGTCCGCCGACATCTCCGCTTGTGGAGCCTACCGCTACCGCCTGGAAAGGCGGTGGGATGCGGAGGAGCCGAGGGTCGCTTTCATCATGCTCAACCCGTCCACGGCGGGCGCCTCCGAAGACGACCCCACCATCCGCCGGTGCATTCGGTTCGCCAAGGATTGGGGCTTCGGCGGGCTCATCGTGGGCAACCTCTTCGCATTGCGGTCCACGAACCCGCAAGCGCTTTACTCCCACCCGGACCCGATCGGCGCGGACAATGACAAGCACCTCGGCGCCATCGCCCGAAGCGCTGAAACGATCATCTGCGCGTGGGGAACCCATGGCGCCCTTCATGACCGTGGCCGCGAGGTCGCCGAGATGCTGAACGACTTCAATCTGGCGGCGCTCAAGGTGACCGCGGACGGGCATCCCGGCCATCCGCTTTACATCGCAGCGGCCACGCAACCAAAGGCGTATTTCGCGCCATGACTGAGAAAGTGCGGCTGCAGGACCCTATTTCAGCAGTGCTTGGGCACCGCAAGCGCGAAAAGTATGAAGCGCGGTTTTGGGCGAAGGTTGATCAGTCCGGTGGCCCCGACGCATGTTGGCCGTGGACCGGGTCGACGTTTAAGGACGGTAGCGGAAGGTGCAAGCTTCCTTCGGGTCACTTTATTGGAGCGCACCGCATGGCGGCGGCGTTCTGCGACAACGCCTCCCCTGGCAAGTCATACGTTGTTCAAGGCTGCAAAAATAAGCTGTGCTGCAATCCGGAGCACGGCTTCTATTCCGATCGGTTCCAAGCCGCCCAAGACAAAATGATGGAGGGCACAAGCCCGGTGCTCTATATCGCGCAAAAGGGCGCGCACAATCCAAAGGCTAAGCTTTCGGATCTAGGTGTTTTACAGATAGCGACGTGCTTCGCACATGGTGAAACGAACATGGAGATCGCCAGCCAGTTCGACATACACCATTCAATGGTGAGTGCGATAAGGCGGGGTAAAAACTGGACGCATATCTTGGAGCGCGCCGGGGTGGATGATGCGTTTCTTTCGGCGCCTCGGCGTCCGAAAGAGCGCCCGGCTTATAGGCCAGCGGTTGAAGCGGTGTTCTAGTTCCGAGGTCCGTAACGAAGGTCATCCAATGAGATTTCGAGGCCCTCGGCTATCTTGGTTGCGTTTTCTAAGGATAGCGGCCTTCGCCCATGAGCGATTAGCGAAAGACTCGACGGCTCCAATCCTACTTTCTTTGATAGTTCACGAAGGCTGATATCCTTCTGCCGGCACCACGCTAGAACGGTGCTTCCATCGTCGGGGAACTCGTTACCATTGGACTCTTCATTCATTCTTCCGCTCCGCGCTAACTTGGTGGGCTGATTATCGTCTACGGTGCAGCAATATCAACCACAAGAAAATTCCCACGGCCCGCCATCGAGCGGGCCGAACTGTTTTCAGGCTCCCGCTACCACGTTTTCCGCTGCTACCAGTGTGCTACCACGGCAGCAAAACAGGCTTGTTTCCGAAGGGTCAAAAATTCGCTAATTATGTAAGGAAATCAAAGTGGTGCCCAGGACCGGAATCGAACCAGTGACACGCGGATTTTCAATCCGCTGCTCTACCAACTGAGCTACCTGGGCTAACCTGCTTCCGATGGTCCCTTTCGGAAAAGGAACCGCGGGGCCTTGGTTCACCCCGGAAGCGAGCGGGGTTATAGCATCTTGTTCGGCCATGGCAAGCGTCAAATGACTCTTTTTTGACGGTCTTGCCGGCTTTACGGATTCATGAGGAAAAATAAGAGCTTCGCGGGTGGATTTCTCTAGTTTTCCTCATCCGGATAATCGGCCTTCGTCTCGTCGTCGGCAACCGGAATGGCATAGGCGCCGGTCAGCCAGCGGGAGAGATCGGCCTCGCGGCAGCGGTTGGAGCAGAAGGGGTAATGTTCGCGGTTCGAAGGTTTGCCGCATTCGGGGCAAGGGCGCGTCTTGCGCAGCGGTTCGACCTTGGCGGCGGCTTTCTTGTCTTCAGGCATAATCGGTCCGTCCTATAGGATCGGCCCTCGGGCTCAGCCCTCGGGCCACCGGCTATGCACATCGAAGCCTTCGCCGGTCAAAAGCAGAATGGTTTCATAAAGCGGCAGGCCGACGACATTGGTGTAGGAGCCGACCATCTTCTGGACGAAGGTGCCGGCGAGGCCCTGGATGCCGTAGGCGCCTGCCTTGCCGCGCCACTGGCCGGAGGCCAGGTAGTTCTCGATCTCGAAGCCGGAGAGACGCTTGAAGCGCACCTTGGTCTCGACGATCTTCTGACGGACCTTGCGATCCGGGGTCACCAGGCAAACGCCGGTGTAGACCATATGGTTGCGTCCCGACAAGAGATGCAGCGAGTTCAACGCCTCGTCGGCGAACTCAGCCTTGCCGAGAATGCGCCGGCCGACGGCGACCACCGTATCGGCAGACAGGATATAGCTGCCCTTCCAGGTGATATCGCCCTTGATGGCGGCAAGGGCGGCTTCCGCCTTCTCAGCCGAAAGCCTGCGGGCGAGCGAACGCGGATGCTCCGACTTCTTCGGCGCCTCGTCAATATCCATCGGCATCAGGCGCGAAGGCTCGATGCCGGCCTGGTTGAGCAGGTCAACGCGACGGGGCGAGCCCGAGGCCAGAATGAGCTTGTATTTCAGCGCCATGGAACCTCGACCATCGTCAGACGGGAGCAAAAACCCTTGCGGGGACCTTCGGGCAAACTTACTTGAAACGGTAGGTGATACGGCCCTTGGTCAGATCGTAAGGCGTCATTTCCACAAGCACCTTGTCGCCGGCGAGAACGCGGATCCGGTTCTTGCGCATGCGGCCCGCTGTGTGGGCGATGATCTCGTGTTCGTTTTCGAGCTTCACGCGGAACGTCGCATTCGGCAGAAGTTCGGTCACGATGCCCGGGAATTCGAGGACTTCTTCTTTAGGCATATAAGTGTTTTCTTCCTGTGGGTTGAATAGGCAGCGCAGCGCGCGCCTTTAAAATTTGGGCGGAAACTACACAATCAACGCAGGTTTGTGAACCTCGTTGATCAGGCTTTCCTTTATTTGTTTTCATGCCGATTGCGCGGCAATGCCATTTCGTTTGAGTAGCCGGCTTTCGATGAGGCCGGCCAGGTGATCGCGGACCTCGCGGTAGCTCTCCAGAATCTGCTCGCGCGTTCCGATTGCAACCGTCGGATCCATCGTCGGCCAGTAGACGACATCGACCGCACTCGACCGCGTCAGCTCGAGTGCTGCATGATGGGCCTGCGGCGACAGCGTGATGATCAGATCGAAGTAATCGTCCTCGAGCTCTTCCAGCGTCTGCGGCTGGCGGCGCCCGAGGGAAAGCCCGATCTCCTCGAGCACGACATCCACGAAGGGATCGCGCTCGCCGGCGCGTACGCCGGCAGACTTGATATAGGTATTGGCCGGCAAAATGCTACGGGCGATCACTTCGGCCATCGGCGAGCGGATGGCATTCATCCCGCACATGAAGAGGATGGCGCCCGGCCGCTTTCCCTCCTCGACGTCGACGGCGCGCTCCATTGCCGTCATCCGCGCCAGTAGAGCACGCAGACCAGCGTGAAAAGGCGCCGGGCGGTGTCGAAATCGACCTCTATCTTGCCGGCCAGCCTATCCTTCAGCGTCTGCGAGCCTTCGTTGTGGATGCCGCGCCGGCCCATGTCGATCGCCTCGATGCGGCTCGGCGTCGACGAGCGGATCGCTTCGTAATAGCTTTCGCAGATCATGAAGTAATCCTTGACGATCCGCCGGAAGGGCGTGAGCGACAGGATATGGGTGGCGACCCCGCCGCCCTCTTCGGTGGTGATGGCGAAAACCAGCTTCGAATCGACCAGCGAGATATTCAGCCGGTAGGGGCCGCCGGCATGGCCGAGTGGCTCGAACCTGTTCTCCTCGATCAGATCGAAGATGGCGACGGCGCGCTCATGCTCGACATCGGGCGTCGAACGGCCGATCGTATCGTCAAGGACGACGTCGCAAAGCCGGAAATCGCCCTTCGCCATGCCCTCACCTTTCGAGGTTGAGGCGGATCGCGACCGATCGCGCATGGGCATCGAGGCCTTCGGAGACAGCAAGGGCGATCGCCGCCGGGCCGAGGGTGCGGAGCTGTTGCGGGCCGAGGCGCAGGATCGACGTGCGCTTGACGAAATCGAGCACCGAAAGACCGGAGGAGAAGCGCGCCGAACGCGCCGTCGGCAGCACATGGTTCGAACCGCCGACATAATCGCCGATAACCTCGGGCGTATGGGCGCCGATGAAGATCGCGCCGGCATTGCGGATGCCGTCGAGCAGCCGGTCCGGATCGGCGACGGCGAGCTCCAGATGCTCGGCAGCGATACGGTTTGCCAGCGGAATGGCCTGTTTCAGATCGGCAACGAGGATGACCGCGCCGAAATCGCGCCAGCTTGCCGCCGCCGTCTCGGCGCGATTCAGCGTCTTCAGCTGGCGTTCGACTGCCTGCTCCACCGCCTTGCCGAATGCGGCATCATCGGTGATCAGGATCGCCTGGGAACTAACGTCGTGCTCGGCCTGGGCCATGAGGTCGGCTGCGATCCAATCCGGATTGTTTTCCTTGTCTGCAATGACAAGCACCTCGGAGGGGCCGGCGATCATATCGATGCCGACGGTGCCGAAGACATGGCGCTTGGCGGCGGCGACATAGGCATTGCCGGGGCCGGTGATCTTGGCGACCGGGGCGATCGTCTCGGTGCCATAGGCAAGAGCCGCGATCGCCTGGGCGCCGCCGACACGGTAAATCTCGGTGACACCGACAAGCTTGGCGGCAGCAAGCACCGCCGGATTGACGGCGCCGCCGGTGGCCGGAACGGCGATGACGATGCGATCGACACCGGCGACCTTGGCCGGCACGGCATTCATCAGCACAGAGCTCGGATAACTCGCCGTGCCGCCCGGAACATAGAGCCCGACCGCTTCGATCGCCGTCCAGCGCGAGCCGAGACCGACGCCCATATCGTCCTCGTAGATATCATCCTTCGGCAGTTGCCGGCGATGATGGGATTCGATGCGCAGTGCCGCGAGCTTCAGCGCCCCCAGCACTTCCGAAGGCACCGCCTCGACGGCGGCGTCGATCTCTTCAGCTGTGACCCGCATCGGGACGGTGGCGTAATCAATGCCGTCGAATTTCAGCGAATATTCGGCAAGCGCCACATCGCCACGGGCGCGCACGTCATCGATGATGGCGCGAACGACGATGTTCACATCCTCGGAGACTTCACGCTTCGTCGTCAGGAAGGCGGCAAAATGCTGCTCGAAACCTTCCGATGCCTGATCCAGCCAGATTGCCAAGGCCGATATTCCTTCTCAACTCGAAACTGCGATGTTCAAACTTTAGGGCGTCAAACACTCATTGTTTTATGCATGTCGTTATCCCGGAACCGCTGCACACTTCCGGGCGACATGCATTAGCGGTGACGAGGCTTTGACGAAGCCTCCCAGGCGCCGCCGAGATCGGCCAGCTGGACCTCGATGCATTCGACATCGAGCGCAATCGAGGCGGTGCCGGACAGCGACAGCTCGATCGTGCCCTCCGGCCCCTCGCCCTTCTGCTCGAAGCGCAGCGCCAGCAGCGACAGCACTTCGTCGCGTTTCCCACGATCGATGCCGAGCGAACGGACGGCAAGCACGCGCTTGAAAACCAGGGCAGCACGGCGGCGCTCGAAACCCTTGCGCTTGCGCTCGGCACCTTCCCAGACGAAACGATTGGCGGCAAGCGCGAACTGCGCGTCGCGCGGCGACCAGTCGATGTCGCCGACCTTGAAGACGCTGTCCTGCATATGCGCGGAGATGATCGCAAGATCCTCGTTATCGAGCGCAACAAGTTTCAGGTCGGTCATTCAGCCTCATCCCATTACCGGCCTAGGCCGGGCACCGCCGGAATGGCGATGCGTCAGACAAGGGAAATAAGGCGCGGCGACCAATTACGCAACCGGGATGAACGGTGCTTACTCGCTGATGCGCTCGACGATGGCGCCGCAGCGGGTCAGCTTCTCCTCGAGCCGCTCGAAACCGCGGTCGAGGTGATAGACGCGGGAGACCGTGGTTTCGCCCTCGGCGGCAAGGCCGGCGATGACGAGCGAGACGGAGGCGCGCAGATCGGTCGCCATGACGGGCGCGCCGCGCAGGCGTTGGACACCCTCGATCTTCGCCGTCTGGCCGGACAGCGAGATCCTGGCGCCGAGGCGGGCAAGCTCCTGCACATGCATGAAACGGTTTTCGAAGATGGTCTCGGTGACATGCGAGACGCCGGAAGAACGGGTCATCAGCGCCATGAACTGCGCCTGCAGGTCGGTCGGGAAGCCCGGGAAGGGATCGGTGACGATATCGACCGGCCTGATGCCGGCGCCATTGCGCTTGATGCGCATGCCATTGTTGGTCGACGAGATTTCCGCGCCGGCGCGGCGCAGCGTTTCCACCGCGGTTTCGAGCAGCGCCACATCGGTATTTTCGAGCACGACGTCGCCGCCGGCCATGGCGACGGCCATGGCATAGGTGCCGGTCTCGATGCGATCCGGCAGGACGCGGTGGCGGGCGCCGGAGAGCGAGGTGACGCCTTCGATGGTAATCGTCGCCGTACCCGCGCCCGATATCTTGGCGCCCATGGCGTTCAGGCAGTTGGCGAGATCGACGACCTCAGGCTCGCGGGCGGCATTGCCGATGACAGTCGTGCCGCGGGCAAGCGTTGCCGCCATCATCATCACATGGGTGGCGCCGACGGAAACCTTCGGGAAGGTGTAGCGTGCGCCGATCAGACCGCCGGCAGGCGCCTTGGCGTTGATATAACCGGCATCGATTTCCATGGTGGCGCCGAGCGCCGTCAGGCCTTCGATGAAGAGATCGACCGGGCGCGTGCCGATGGCACAGCCGCCCGGCAGCGAAACGCGGCAATGGCCTTCGCGCGCCAGCAGCGGGCCGATGACCCAGAAGGAGGCGCGCATCTTCGAGACCAGCTCATAAGATGCTGTGGTATCGACGATAGTGCGGCAGGTGAAATGGATCGTGCGCGAATAGGCGTCTTCCTGGCGCTCGCGGCGGCCGTTGACGGCGACGTCAACGCCGTGATTGCCGAGAATGCGCATCAGCAGTTCGACATCGGCCAGATGCGGCACGTTTTCGAGCGTCAGCGTATCGCTGGTCAGAAGCGAGGCGATCATCAGCGGCAGTGCGGCATTCTTGGCGCCGGAAATCGGAATGATGCCATTCAGCTCATTACCGCCGACGATTCTGATACGATCCATGTGCGCTTACGGGCCGAGCCCGCCTTTCCTGAAAGTTCTGCCTTGGAATAAGGAGTGAGGTGTTTAGGGGATTTCTCGACACGCTTCAATTCGCGACGGACGGAACATTACGATTCGTCCATTTTTGCGGCGGGCAGCCCATTTGTTTCGTCGGCTTGGCCGGAACGGCGGGCGCGGACCTGCTGTTTGCGTCGCCCCAGATTTTCCCTGAGCTTGTCGGCGGCGCGCTCGCGGCGCAATTTCGCCTGTGCCTCGATCGCTTGCTTGCGGCTCTGCTGGCCGGTTTCGGTCTTTTCGTTCATGCGACAGGATTAGCCGAATTCGCGCCAATCCAAAAGGCCCGTCATCGCAATCGACGCGAAGTTGGAATTTGCGGCTTGCGCTGGCCGCCAAGCTGTGGCAATAGCCCCCCGTTCTCGCGATTGAGCCACACGGCTCGCACGGGTCCTGGTCCTGCTGCCGTAGCTCAGTGGTAGAGCACACCCTTGGTAAGGGTGAGGTCGGTGGTTCAATCCCACTCGGCAGCACCAGTTTTCTCTCAGGTATCGGGAAATCACTTTTCTCCCTCAGCGAGGCGGGCGATAAGTGGACAATAGTTCGCTGCTGGAAAAGTGTGGACTGGGCGGAGGGCGTTATTTAACGTCACACGCAACATTCCGACTTAGTAGATCGGCGAGACCAGCCCCTCATCCGGCTGCCGCCACCTTCTCCCCGTAAACGGGGCGAAGGGGATATGCCGCGACCTCTCCGTCCCTCGCTCACCTCTCGCAGGGCACGTTCCCTCGCCCCGTTTTTACGGGGAGAGAGTTAGTGTGAGGGGCAGCCATCCACACGAAGCGGGCAGCATTGCAGTACAATCGGGGATTTCGGTTACTTCGAGATAATAAGGTATGAAGGGCGAAAACTGCCAGAGTTCGAACAATGCTCCGGTCAGCACCACTTCTTCATCTGGAATTGGTGCGTGAGGCCCGAAAGGAACTCCATCGAACACGCCTTCGACATACCAGTGATCAAATTTCGCTGCCGAAAGATAGGCGCCAAGATCAATGACCGTCCCGTACACCGGGAGCGTAGCTTGCAGATATTCCCGCTGCATTTTGGGAATGGCCTCAGCGGAAATACGCGCGAGCAAAGCCTCTTCTGCTGATATCTCTGCACTGTGAGCAAGAGCCGGCATGGCCAGCACCCCGCCGAGAAAAGCAGCCTGGATCAATTTTCGATCTATACCCATGTCGAGCCTCATTTCCCGGCATGGTAGCGGTAGCAGCGCGCAAGCGCCATACAACTTATCTGCGACTATGTAGAAGACCTCCCGGCGTGCACGCCGCCGAACCCTTCTCACTCAAGCTGACATTTCGCCTCATCAGCAACCGACGATTCACCATTGTTGACCGCAAAAATCACGCTAGAGTAACTATCGCAAAGTCTCCCTGGAGGAACTGGGAGATGCTGCACTCGTTTCTGTCGAAAATCGTGGAGGAGCGTCGATGGCGACTGAAAGATGGAACAGCCCGGTCAAGGTTGGTTTCGAAGATGCCGATGCGCGAACGGTCAATGGTCCGTTCGATGCGCTGAAATGCCTGGCGGATCTGTGGCCGAGTGTGCGCGGGCTTCGTTATATCAAGGCCCGCAGTACCTGCCGGGCAGCGCTCGACGGGCGCAAGAGCGTGGAAGAAGCAAGAGCCGAGTTTCTGGCGGCAGCCGAAGAGGCGAAGCTGAAGCTGCATTAGCAGTTCGGCAAGGAATTTCGGGCGATTTTCGCCTTCTGGGCGCGAAAGCGTGCCGGAACGGGATAATGCATTAATTTTAGCTTAACCCTGCAACAAGTGCGTGCCGGGTTTCGGTGCAAAGGGCGTTGCGCCTGGTACAGCTGCATCAATAGAAGACGACCAGCCATCATGATGATGGTTAGAGGCTCGTCACCTCTGCGGAAACGCAGGCGAGCCTCGTCCGAGCAGGACCGCCTTTTTTCAGCAATCCGCGCCGCTCTCATTCTCGATCTCGACATAACCGACGCCGATGATCGTGCCGTCCGCCGCGCGAATGAAAGAGGGAAGATAGTGAGGCTCTACCGGCTGGCAGGCGACGGCCCCGGTATATTCGTTGAGGGCGATCTGGTCCTTCGGCAAAGCGGAATAATTCGTGCCGGTTTCCAGCGAAGCATGGGCGGAGCCGGCAAAGACACCGCAACCCACTATCAATGTCGTTGGCCAGAGGCGAGGAAGCAACTGCATGAGAGTCTCCAGCGTTTAGGTCCGGCCTTTCAACACGCGAGAGAGCATTTTGGTTCCCTTCATGCATCGCAAAGGGATGAGCGCGAGCCGGCGCCGGACTTTTATTTGATGCATGTCGTTGTCCTAAAACCGCTGCACACTTTTAGGCGACATACATTAGCGTCGCAGCAAGCGCGCACGCACATAGCCCCGGCCGACGACGCCCTCAGCGATCTCGACCGCCCGCTCGACATCACCCCGCCGGCGCACGAAACCTTCCAGGATGATATAGGAGCCCGATATGCTGACGGTGATTTCGCCGGCTTCGAAATCGGCGGCCGCATGAAGGGCGCTCTCCACCGAGGCCCGCGTCGCGGCATCGCTGTGGCCCTGCCGGCCGGGCTCGCCATGCCCCGTGAATGCTGGAAAGCCGAGCACCGTGAACGTTTCCTAATGTAGGTTGATGTCTGTTAACGCCGCTGCGACGCATTCGTTGCGTCCCCCGGAAAAGAAGAGCCTGCTCGACAGTGATACCTGCGCGGTGGCACGAACGGCCCTTGGCGAAAGACGCCGCGGTTTCCATATCTGGCGGCAGTCTGAGAAGGATGACGACGATGAAAGCGCTTCTGCCCGCCTTGCTTGCCGGGGCATTGCTTGCCGGGTGTTCCTCGGCCGATACGCCGGCGCTCGAACCCATTCCCGGCAGCATTACCTATGGCGGCCAGCCGCGAACGAAGCTCACCAAATCGCCGGTCGGCAGCGCCGTCTACAACCAGTTCTACAACGGGACGGGACAGCGTGTGGAGGAAACCTATATTCTTCAGCCCGACCGCAGCCTGAAGCTGGTGCGGCGCGAGATCGGCCCGGATTTCCCCGACTGAGATGTTGCTCGCGCGCCAGATCGCTTGACAGAGGCGGCAATCGCGAACATTCAAGGAACATCTAATCTTTCCCCAGTGATTCTGCGGGAGCCCGACCGGACGGCTGGATGTATCTCGAAAAGCTCAATCCGCAGCAGCGCATGGCCGTCGAGCACGGCACGCTCATCGACGGCAGCCATATTGCCGGGCCGCTGCTGGTCATTGCCGGCGCCGGCTCGGGCAAGACGAATACCTTGGCGCATCGGGTCGCCCATCTCATCGTCAAGGGCGCCGATCCCCGCCGCATCCTGTTGATGACCTTCTCGCGCCGGGCCGCCGCCGAGATGGCGCGACGCGTCGAGCGCATCTGCCGCGATGTGCTTGGTGCGAATGCCGGCGTGATGGCGGATGCGCTTTCCTGGTCCGGCACCTTCCACGGCATCGGCGCGCGGCTGTTGCGCGATTATGCGGAGCAGATCGGTCTCGATCCTGGGTTTACCATCCACGACCGCGAAGACAGTGCCGATCTGATGAACCTGATCCGACACGACCTCGGCTTCTCGAAGACGGAAAGCCGCTTTCCCACAAAGGGCACATGCCTTGCCATCTATTCCAGGGCGGTGAATTCGGAAACCGCGCTCGACCTCGTGTTGCGCGACGTCTTTCCCTGGTGCGCGACGTGGGAGAAACAGCTGCGCGAACTCTTCGCCAGTTATGTCGAGGCCAAGCAGAGCCAGAACGTGCTCGATTACGACGATCTGCTGCTCTACTGGGCGCAGATGGTTGGCGAAGCGATGATTGCCGAGGATATCGGCAGCCGCTTCGACCATGTGCTGGTCGACGAATATCAGGACACCAACCGGCTGCAGGCCTCGATCCTGCTGGCGCTGAAGCCCCAAGGCCAGGGGCTGACCGTCGTCGGCGACGACGCACAGTCGATCTATTCCTTCCGCGCCGCGACGGTGCGCAACATCCTCGATTTTCCCGCCGCCTTCAGCCCGGCCGCCAATATCGTCACGCTCGACCGCAACTACCGCTCGACGCAGCCGATCCTCGCCGCCGCCAACGCCGTCATCGATCTCGCCTCGGAGCGCTTCACCAAGAATCTCTGGACCGAGCGGCAATCGGTCGAGCGGCCGCGCCTCGTCACGGTGCGCGACGAGGCCGAGCAGGCGCGCTACGTCGCCGACATGGTGCTCGACAATCGCGAGGAAGGCCTCACGCTCAAGCAGCAGGCCGTGCTCTTCCGCGCCTCTCATCACAGTGGGCCGCTGGAGGTCGAGCTGACCCGGCGCAACATTCCCTTCGTCAAGTTCGGCGGGCTGAAGTTTCTCGACAGCGCGCATGTGAAGGACATGCTGGCCGCCCTTCGCTTCGCGCAGAACCCGCGCGACCGGGTGGCGGGCTTCCGGCTGATGCAGATCCTGCCGGGCGTCGGGCCGTCGACGGCGCAGAAGACGCTCGACCTGATGGCCGAGGATGCCAGCCCGATTTCTGCTCTCGCCGCCATGCCCGCGCCACCGCGCTCCGGCGAGGACTGGACGACTTTCGTTGCCATGCTGCAGGAGCTGAAGACCGGCAAGGCCGGCTGGCCGGCGGAAATCGGCCTGGCGCGACAATGGTACGCGCCGCATCTGGAACGGCTGCACGAGGATGCCGCGACGCGGCAGGCCGACCTGCTGCAGCTCGAGCAGATCGCTAGCGGTTATGCCTCACGCGAGCGTTTTCTCACCGAGCTCACCCTCGATCCGCCGGATGCGACCAGCGACCAGGCGGGCGTGCCGCTTCTCGACGAAGACTACCTCAACCTGTCGACCATCCATTCCGCCAAGGGCCAGGAATGGACGAAGGTGTTCATGCTGAACGTCGTCGACGGATGCATACCGAGCGATCTCGCCGTCGGCACCACCGCTGAAATCGAAGAGGAACGCCGGCTGCTCTATGTCGCCATGACGCGCGCCCGGGATGGTCTTGACCTCGTCGTGCCGCAACGCTTCTTCACCTATGGGCAGAACTCGCAGGGCGACCGGCACGTCTATGCCTCGCGCAGCCGCTTCATTCCCGCGACCCTACTGCAGTTCTTCGAGGCCTGCAGCTGGCCGCAGGGGAAATCGGAGGCCGCGCAAGCCCAAGCGCGGCAGGTGCGCATCGATGTCGGCGCCCGCATGCGCGGCATGTGGCGATAACCGGATAGAGTTTAGAGTGAAAGCGGCGGCTCAGCCGGTTTCAGGAAAAATTCGACCCTTGCGGGCTCCACGGCCTCGACTGACGCCGGCGACCATTTCGGATTGCGGTCCTTGTCGATGACGGCGGCGCGGATGCCCTCGAAGAAATCGGGATTGTCCAACATCTGCAGGCAGGCGCCGAGTTCGCGGCCGAGGCATTCGGCCAGCGAGGCGCTGCGGCGGCCGGCTCTGAGCAGCCGCAAAGCGAGCTTCAGGCTGGTAGGTGAACGCGTCAGCAGCACCCGGCGCGTCTCGGCGGCGAATTCGCCTTCCTCTTCGGCGAGGGCTGCCAGGACCTCCTCGACGCTGTCGAAACCAAATGCGCGATCGATCATCGCCGCGTTCTGCCTGAGCCGGCTTTCTCCCTGAGGCTCCGAAAGCGCCTGCAGTACGGCATCGACATCGCCGGATGAGCTGGCGCGCGGCAGGCCGGAGAGAGCATCGATCGCTTCGCCGAGCCGCGACGACGCGATCTGAAGGTCGGCAAGCCCAGCGTGGATCGCATCGGCCGCGCCAATATCAAGCCCTGTCAGGCCGAGCCATGTTCCGGCTTCGCCGGGCGCCCGCGGCAACAGCCAGGTGGCGCCGACATCCGGGACATAGCCGATGCCGGTTTCGGGCATGGCAAGCCGCGTGCGCTCGGTGACGACGCGGTGGCGGCCATGCGAGGACAGGCCGACGCCGCCGCCCATGGTGATGCCGTCCATCAGCGCGACATAGGGTTTGGGATAGGCGGCAATCATATGGTTGAGGCGGAACTCCTCGCGCCAGAAGCTTGCCGCCAGGCCATCGCCGGCGCGGGCGCTCTCATGCAGAGCGCGGATATCGCCGCCGGCGCAGAAGCCGCGTTCGCCCTCCCCCACCATCACGACGCTTGCCACCTCGAGATCATCGGCAAAGTCGTGAAGGGCCGTAGTGATCGCCCGGATCATCGGCAGCGTCAGGCTGTTCAGCGCCCGCGGCCGGTTGAGCCGGATCACGCCCGCTGTCCCCCGCCGTTCAATGATGACTTCGCCGTCATGCATGGTCCACCTCATCTGTTGAGACCATGAATAGACGACGGTGAAGCATCACTCCAGTCGATTTGCGGGGGATCGAGATCGATCGTTCAGGCAGAGAGCGAATTGCGGGCGGAAGCTTCGGCCTCGCACCTGAGAGCGTAGTCGATGGCAAGTTCGAGCGGCAGCGGCCGCGAGAAATGATAGCCCTGCGCCAGACGAACGCCCATCGCCTTCAATCCCTCGGCGATCTCTTCACTTTCGACGCCTTCGGCGACCGAGACAATGCCGAGATTCTGGCAGAGATTGGCGACCGAGCGGGTGATGTTCATGCAACGGGCGTCACGATCGAAATTCATCACGAAGGACTTGTCGATCTTCAGCTTGTCGAAGCCGAGACGATGAATATGGCTGAGGCTCGAATAGCCGGTGCCGAAATCGTCTAGCGCGATCGAGATGCCGGCAGCGCGCAGCATAGTGATCACCTGGTCGGCGGTGTCGAAATCGGAGAGCAATGCGGTCTCGGTAATCTCGAACTCGATGCGCTTCGGATCAATGCCGGAGCGAGTGATCATGGCCAGCAGCGCCATCGAGGTCTCGTGGTCGCAAATATCGCGCGCCGAGAGATTGAAGGACAGCCTGAGATTCCGTGGAATGATCGCCAGCGCTTCGAGCGCCTTGGCGAAAAGGATGCGCGTCATGCGGCCGATGACGGCCGTGCGCTCGGCCGCCGGAATGAAGGCGTCTGGGCTGATGCGGCCGAAGCGGGCGCTGTCCCAGCGGGCGAGCGCCTCGTAGGCGACGACGCGGCCGCTCTTCAGCTCGACGATCGGCTGATACTCGAGTTTCAATTCCTTGGCGAAATCATTCGCCTGCAGCTCGAGTTCGATCAGGTAGCGCTGCGTCAGGATCTTCTCGTGCTCGGCTGAAAAGAATTCGACGCCGCTGCTGCGCTTGCTCTTGACCTGGTAGAGGGCGAAATCGGCCTTCTCGTAGAGATCCTCGGCGGTGTATGTGCCGATATCGGGATAGACGATGCCGCAGGAGCCGAAAACGCGGACCGAGCCGTCGGGAATTTCGAAAGGGTCGCGGACGGCCGCACAGAGCGCCAGGCCGAGATCGGCGATCGCCTTGCGTGTCATCGAGCAGGGGAAGATGATCCCGAACTCATCGCCGCCGAGACGGGAGACGATGCCCTCTTCGCCGACCAGCGCGACGAAGCGGCGGGCCGTCTCCTTGAGCACGAGGTCCCCGGCGGCATGGCCGAAGACGTCGTTGACCGGCTTGAAGCCGTCGAGGTCGAGAATGCCGAGGACGGGTGGCGAGGACGGATCCTTCTGCAGCCGTTTTTCCAGCGAGAGAAAGAAGCTGCGGCGATTGGCAAGGCCGGTCAGCTGGTCATGCAGCGCGTTGCGGCTGTTGACGAGGTTCAGCTCTTCGGCTTCCGCCTGCTTCTTCTTCAGTTCCTCGGTCAATTGCACCAGACCGACGAAATTCTGGAAATAGCTGTTGATCACCCGGAGGAAGGGCAGGATCAGGAAGAGGCCGCTGATGGCCGTCGCGACGAAAACGGGATTGCCCGAGAACAGGAAGGTCGCGACCATGGCCGCGAAGGTGATGACCGTGGTCAGCGCTGCCGCCATCGGCAGGTGCATCAGGCAAAAGATGCAGGAAATGCCCGTCACCACGAGGAAATAGGCGATCTGACCCTGCTGGGAAGCATCGCCATATTGGTAAAGCGCGATCGCCCAGCCGCCGAAGGCGACGGCCAGGATGCCGGCTCCTGATATCGTGAGCTTCATCAGCCTGTAGGCCCGCTCGGGGGTAACGTTTTCCTTGCCCCGGATCTCCCACCAGCAGAGACGGAAGACACAGACGACGCTCAAGGCCACGGGAATGTAGAGCGAGAGCCAAAGGGGCGCGGATTTGAGGTGGGTGATCGCCACCGCAAGGGCATTGATGATCAGCAGGACATAGAGAATGGGGATCTGCGACGACAGGGCTCGGAACTGCGCCAGCAGAAGCGTCGGATTGTCTTTTTGCAGCTGCAATGAGGCCAGAAAGTTCTTCATCGTCTCTTTTCCGTTGGCCCGAGCCAGCCAGAGAAAGCTTGATTTTTCCTTATTCACGTTACGGCATGCAGACCCCCGAATGCGCGGGGATGGTAAACGGGCTCTTGCATCAGAACGAAGCGGCGGCCAGTGCCCGGTGGATGCTGTGCAGGTCGTCGACGTTCTTGTTCGACAGGAACAGTTCCCAATCGAGCGAACTCTGGACGATGGTTTCCAGCGAATCGTATCTGGGCTTCCAGTCGAGCACCTGGCGGGCGAGGGAAGCGTCTGCGACGACGCTTGCCGAATCGCCGGCGCGCCGCGGCGCCATGTGGATCTTGAAGGAATGTCCGTGCAGGCGGGTGACCATGTTCAGCACGTCGAGCACCGAATAGCCGCTGCCATAACCGCAATTGGCAACGAGTGAGCCCTTGCCTCTGCGCAGATGCTGCAGCGCTTTCAGATGTGCATCGACGAGATCGCTGACGTGGATGTAGTCGCGCACGCCGGTGCCGTCATGGGTGGGATAATCGATGCCGTAGACATTGACGCTGTCGCGCCTGCCGAGTGCCGCCTCGCAGGCGACCTTGATGAGGTGCGTGGCGCCTGAGGTCGACTGGCCGGCCCGGTGGTGCGGGTCGGCGCCGGCGACGTTGAAGTAGCGAAGCGCAACATAGTTGAAATCATAGGCGGCGGCGGCGTCGCGCAGCATGAACTCGGTCATCAGCTTCGACTGGCCGTAAGGATTTTCCGGGTTGAGGGGGGCCGTCTCCTTCACCGGCAGGTCGGTCTTTTGCTGGCCGTAGACGGCCGCCGTCGAGGAGAAGACGAAGTTGCGGATACCGGCCTTGACCGAAGCGCTCAGCAGCGCCCGGGTCTTGCCGGAATTGTTGTCGTAGTAGGAGAGCGGATCGGCGACCGAGACCGGGACGACGGCGGAGCCGGCGAAATGGATGATCGCCTCGATGTCGTTTTCGATGAAGACCTTTTTCAATATGTCGGGATCGGCAACGTCGCCGAGATAGAAACGCGCCGCCGGCGCCACGGCCCAGCGAAAGCCCGTGGAGAGGCGGTCGAGCACGACCACATCCTCGCCCGCATCGAGCAGCGCCCAAACCATGTGACTGCCGATATAACCGGCTCCGCCCGTCACCAAAACCGCCATGTCCCACATCCCCGCTTTCGTTTTTATAAGCAGGGGCATCAGGCGCCGGTTTTTCTTTCCAATTTTCTTATCGAGCGGCCTTTGGAAGGCCTTTGAACGGGTAAGTTTGGAGTCGTGGTTAGAGGCCGATTTCCGGCTTTGCTAGAGTTTTATCGATCCGGCGATTCCGGCACAAAATCGACTTGGCCGACGCTTCTCAGAGCTTGAGGATATAGTCGCAGAGGCGCTCGGCCGCGATCGCCACCTGCGCTGGATCGCGCAGAAAACAGGCGCGCAGGAAGAGTTCGCCGCCCGGTCCGAAAGCGGTGCCGGGAGCAAGGCCGACGCCTGTCTTGTCGACGATGTCGAGCGCTGCCTTGCGGCTGTCGGCGACGCCGTCGATCTTCAGGAAGGCGTAGATCGCACCATCCGGTTTCAGTGTCTCGACGCGGTTGGTGGCGACAAGCGCATCGCAGAGAATATCGCGGGAGCGGGCCGCCTTGGCGATATTGGCAGCGACGAAATCGTCGCCTTGATCAAGGGCTGCGACGGCGCCCTTCTGCATGAACTGCGCCACGCCCGATGTCGAATACTGGATGAGGTTTTCGAGCACCTGTCCCATCTCAGGGGGTGCTACGATCCAGCCGACGCGCCAGCCGGTCATCGACCAGTTCTTCGAGAAGGAATTGACGAAGATGATCTTGTCGTCCGGTTCCATCACATCGAGAAACGAGGGGGCGCGGTGGCCGGCAAAATAGTAGCGGGCGTAGATTTCATCCGCCATGATCCAGAGGTCGTGCCTGCGGGCAAGCGCCAGGATATCGCCAAGATCCTGCTTCGTTGCGGTCCAGCCCGTCGGGTTCGACGGCGTGTTGATGAAGATGCCCTTGGTCTTCGCGGTGATCGCGGCTTCGATGCGGTCAAGATCGACCGCCCATTTGCCGCCTTCGAACTGCAGCTCGACACTGAGCGAGCGCGCACCTGCTATCTCCAGGGCGGCGGCGATGTTCGGCCAGGAAGGCGAGAGGTAAACCAGTTCGTCGCCCGGCGAGGTCAACGCCTGCACGGCGATCTGGATCGCCTGCATGCCGGAACCGGTGACGTAGAAATGCTCGACCGGAAGCCGGATTTCGAAATGTCTGTCGTAATAATCCGAAAGCGCCTGGCGAAGCTCCGGAATGCCGCGCTGCCAGGTGTAGAAGGTCTCGCCGGCGGCAAGCGCGTCCATTGCCGCCCGGCTGATGAAATCGGGCGTCGGCAGATCGCCTTCACCCACCCAGAGCGGCAGCAGGCCTTCGCGGCCACGGGCATAATTGACGAGTTCGACGATCCCGCTTTCGGGCGCCGCCAGGGCGCGCGGGCTAAGGCTGCTGACGATCGACATGCATATCTCCGGTTTCCGCCTTTCATAGCGGACTTGCGCCGGCAAATCTCATGATATCCGGTGATGGCATATCGATTTTGGTGATGATTGAGCCCGGCCGGAACGGACGGGCTCCAGCCCGGATCAAGCCGTCGGGCGAGTGGCGAGAAGATCGCGGATTTCCGTCAGCAGCTGAACGTCTGCCGGCGGCGGGGGCAGCTCTTCCGGTGCCGCCTTTTCCTGGCGCTCGATCTGGGCACGCATGGTGTTCACGCCCTTGACCATCAGAAAGATGATCCAGGCGAGAATGAGGAAGTTGATGAGCACGGTGAGGAAGCTGCCATAGGCAAACACCGCTCCCTGCTCGCGGGCGGCGGCGAGCGACTGCGCGTTGACGGCCGACGAGAGCGGGAGGAAGTAATTCGAAAAATCGAAGCCGCCGAAAATGGCGCCGACGATCGGCATGATAAGGTCATCCACCAAAGATTTGACGATACCACCGAAGGCGCCGCCGATGATGACGCCCACTGCAAGATCCATGACATTGCCGCGGGCGATAAAGGCCTTGAACTCATTGAGCATCGGATCCGTCTCCCTTCGATCCATTTCAAAGATATGCAATGGAATTTATTAGCTACATCTTCATTGCAATTAATCAATCGGCAATCGCAATTATTCGGCAATACCTCTCCCGCGGTCTTTGACTTAAGGCCTAGACGGCCAGGAATTTTCAAAGCGTCTGAAATGACTTAAGCTACCCAAGTTGCGGGAGGTCCCGGCGGGTTTTGCGCCGGCGGAGGGTCAATGCTTCCAGGCTGGGTTATATTCGCGTCTGCCTTCGGCTATCTGCTCCTGCTTTTCGCCGTGGCAAGCTATGGCGACCGCAAGAACCGCGGCCAGGGCACGCCGCAAGGCGGCCAGGGCACGCTGGAAGGCGGCCCGGGCACGCTGGGCGGATGGCCGGTGGTCTATGCGCTAAGCCTTGCGATCTACTGCACCTCCTGGACCTATTTCGGCAGCGTCGGGCTTGCGGCGCAGCGCGGGTTGGAGTTTGCCGGCATCTATATCGGCCCCATCCTGGTCTTCACGCTCGGCATGCCGCTGCTTCGCCGCATCATCGAGCTCGCCAAGGCGGAGAAGCTCACCTCGGTTGCCGATTTCGTCGCCGCGCGCTACGGCAAGAACCCGACGGTCGCAACGATCGTCGCCCTGATCTCGCTGATCGGCGCCATTCCTTATATCGCGCTGCAGCTCAAGGCGATCTCCAGCACCGTCAGCGCCATGGTCAATCCGTCCGATTACGGCATCGGCAGCGGTAATCTTTATTTCCTCGACCTGCCGCTCGCCGCGACGCTGGTGCTTGCCTGTTTCGCCATCATGTTCGGCACGCGGCATACGGATGCGACGGAGCATCAGGATGGCCTCATCCTCGCCGTCTCGATGGAATCCGTGGTCAAGCTCGTCGCCTTCCTGACGGCCGGCGTCTGCGTCATCTGGTTTCTGTTCGATGGCCCGACCGATCTCTGGCGCAAGACCGTCGACAACGAGCTGGTCATGTCGGCGCTCAGCTACCATACGCCGATCAGCCGCTGGATCACCCTGATCGTCTTGTCGGCCTTTGCGATCATCCTGCTGCCGCGGCAATTCCACGTGACGGTTGTCGAAAACCGAACCCCGAAACAGTTGAAACTCGCAGGCTTCCTGTTTCCCACCTATCTGATCGCCATCAATCTCTTCGTGCTTCCGGTGGCGATCGGCGGGCTGCTGACCTTCGGCGGCACCGGCAATGCCGATTTCTACATGCTGTCGCTGCCGCTTGCCGGCCAGATGCCCGTCATTTCGCTGATCATCTTCATCGGCGGTTTCTCCGCCGCAACGGCGATGGTCATCGTCGATTCCGTCGCATTATCGATCATGGTGTCGAACGACATCATCATGCCGATCTTCCTCAGGCGCAAACTCGCCGGCCGCGCCGGCCAACGCGACAATTTCGCCAAGACGCTGCTCAATATCCGCCGCAGCGCCATCTTCGCGGTGTTGCTGTTCGGCTACGCCTATTACCGCTCGACCGACAGCACCGCCGGCCTTGCCTCGATCGGCCTTCTTTCCTTTGCCGCGATCGCGCAGATCGCCCCAGCGCTGTTCGGCGGGCTGATCTGGCGGCGGGCGAATGCGCGCGGCGCGATCCTCGGGCTGACCTCCGGCTTCGTCATCTGGATCTACCTGCTGTTCCTGCCCTCGCTCGGCGGCCCCGATTATTCCTATGTGGCGAGCGCCGTGCTCGGCTTCATCTTTCCCGGGACTACCCTGTTCACCGCGCCCGACGCCGATCCGCTGGTCAATGCGACGGCGATGAGCCTGCTGGTCAATAGCGCCTTCTTCGTCGTCGGCTCGCTCACCCGCAACGCCAAGCCGCTGGAGCGCATCCAGGCCGGCATCTTCGTCAAGCGGCATTCGCGCTCGCAATTTGCCACGCGCGGCTGGAAGACCCGCATCAGCGTCGGCGATCTCAAGGCGGCGATCTCGCGCTATCTCGGCGAAGAGCGCATGCAGCGCTCGCTCACGACCTACGAACAAAGCTCCGGCCGCAAGCTCGAAGATGAACAGCCGGCCGACATGGCGCTCATCCACTTCAGCGAACAGCTGCTCGGCAGCGCCATCGGCTCGTCCTCGGCCCGGCTGGTGCTGTCATTGATCCTGCAGAAGATCGAGGATGCCTCTTCCGACACGGCCTGGCTGCTCGACCAGGCGAGCGAGGCGCTGCAATATAACCAGGACATGCTGCAGACGGCCCTTTCGCAGATGGACCAGGGCATTGCCGTCTTCGACAGTTCCAACCGGCTGACGATCTGGAACCGGCGCTTCCGGCAATTGCTGGACCTGCCCGAGAATGCCGGCCAGGTCGGTTTTCCCTTGTCCGAAATCGTTACCACGCTCAGCCAGCGCGGCGATATCGCGCCCGGCGATCTCAGCCAGACGGTGCGACATTTCCTGACGCTCGACAAACCTTTCTCGCTGGTGCTCGGCGGCGGTGAGCGGATCATCGAGGTGCGCTCCAACGCCATGCCCGACAAGGGCATCGTCGCCACCTTCACCGACATCACCCAGCGCGTCAGTGCCGACAAAGCGCTGAAACAGGCAAATGAGACGCTGGAGCAGCGCGTCGCCGAACGCACGGCCGAGCTTACCCGCGTCAACCGCGAACTCGGCGAGGCGCGCGCCGCCGCCGACGAGGCGAATATCGGCAAGACACGCTTTTTCGCCGCCGCCGGCCACGATATCCTGCAGCCGCTCAACGCCGCCCGGCTCTATTCCTCGGCCTTGGTCGAGCGCATGGCGCAATCCGACAACGCCCCGATCGTGCGCAACATCGATTCCGCGCTGGAATCGGTCGAGACCATTCTCGGCGCGGTGCTCGATATATCCAGGCTCGATACCGGCGCGATGCGGCCGCGGCTCGCCTCCGTCGCGCTCTCCGACCTGCTGGAGCGTATGCAGACCGATTTCGCGCCGATCGCTCGCGAAAAGCAGCTGAAGCTGGTGGTCATGCCGACGTCGTTGCGCGTCCGCTCCGATCCCAATCTGCTGCGAAGACTGGTGCAGAACCTGGTTTCCAACGCCATCAAATACACGATCACCGGCAAGGTGCTGGTCGGGGCGCGGCGGCGCGGCAACCAGGTGATCATCCAGGTCATCGATTCCGGCATCGGTATCCCGCCGTCGAAATTCCGCACCGTGTTCAAGGAATTCGCGCGGCTGGACGAAGGCGCGAAAACCGCCTCCGGCCTCGGGCTCGGCCTGTCGATCGTCGATCGCATCGCCCGCGTGCTCAACCATCCGGTCGAGCTCCAGTCGACGCATGGCAAGGGCACGGAATTCCGCATTGCCATGCCGCTCGACATCTCGCGCCCGGCCGCGGCCGCAGCAGCGGTTACGCCCGCCGACCGTTCCGGCCAGCCGCTGAGCGGGTTGAAGATCCTCTGCATCGATAACGAGCCGAAAATCCTCGAAGGCATGCGGCTCTTGATCAGCGGCTGGGGCTGCGAGGCGGAGTCGCTCAATTGCCTCGCCGAGGTCACCGCCGTCGATGGCCAGGAGGGACCGCCTGACATCGTCATCGCCGATTATCATCTCGGCGACGGCACCGGCATTGCCGCGATCCTGCATCTGCGCCGGCAGTTCGGCGCCGATATCCCCGCTTTGCTGATCACGGCCGACCGCACGCCGGAGGTGCGCAGCGAGGCCGAGCGACACGGTATCGCCGTTCAGCACAAACCGGTGCGGCCGGCGGCGCTGCGCGCCTATATCACCCAGATTTCCGGCATCAAGCGCGCCGCCGCGGAGTAAGCGCAAACTTAGAGCATTTCCGTTTTTCTCCGAATCACGGAGATGCCCTATCTCTTTGTTTTCACGCAATTCCGGACGCAAAACCGCTACACACTTTTGCTGGAATTGCTCTTAGTCCGTCGTGCTCATGACACGCGCAACCAGATCGCGCACGCGTTTTGTCGCCGGCACATCGCCGAACAGGATGCGGTACATGATTGGCGCCACGACCTGGTCCATGACGCGCTCGACATCCGGAAAGGCCTCGCCGCGGGCCTTTGCCCTCTCGGCGATGACGTCGATCTGCTGGCGGGTATATTCGCTGCATTTACAGGCATTCGCGCCCGCCTGCGCCGCCAGCACGTCGCGGATCATCTCGCGGCCCGGGCCGGAGGACATTTCCTCGGCATATTGCTCGGCCCAGGTTTCGAGATCGGCCTTGCCGCTGCCGGCATCGATCGGCTGCATATCCGGCCGCAGCCGATCGACGGCGACATCGGCAAGAAGCTCCTGCAGGTCACCCCAGCGGCGATAGATGGTCGACGGCGTTACCCCCGCCTTGCCGGCAATCAGCGGGATCGTCACCTCGGCACGGCTCATCTCGGCCATCAGCTCGCGGACCGCCTTGTGCACCGATGCCTGAACCCGGGCGCTTCTGCCGCCCGGACGGAGATTCTCTTTCACTGTCATGCGTGCAACCCGACTTTCGCCCCCTGACACCGATGGTTCAAAATCTTTGACAGACCTATTAATGCAAAGAATTTGCTTTTACGAAATGCCTGCTCTACACAAGCTAACGCAACGGCTTAGCTTTAAGAGGCTTATATATGTTCGCCGCAGCCAAATCCACCGAGAATTCGCCACGCCCCTCGATCGGCTTTCATGCGCTGACACTCGCGACTTTCTTCGGCGCCTCCGCGGCGCCGACGCCGCTCTATCGGATCTATCAGGAGAACTTCTCCGTCTCGCCGGTGCTGATCACGGTGATCTTTGCGGTCTACGCCTTCGCGCTGTTGGCGGCGCTGCTGACCGCCGGTTCGATCTCCGACCACCTCGGCCGCAAGCCGGTGATCTTCTTCGCCCTCGTGCTCGAAATCGTCGCCATGGCGCTCTTTGTTGTCGCGAGCGGTCCCGGCTGGCTGATCGCGGCGCGGATCGTGCAGGGGCTGGCAACCGGGATCGCCGGCGCCTCGATCGGCGCGGCGCTGGTCGATGTCGACAGGGCAAAGGGACAGATCGTCAATTCGATCGCGCCGCTTTGCGGTATGGCGGTGGGTGCGGTCGGCACCAGCGCCCTGATCCAATACGGCCCCTTCCCGATGCATCTGGTCTATGCGCTGTTGTTTGTCGCCTTCACGCTGCAGGCAGCGGTCATCTGGCTGACGCACGAGACCGGCGGCACGCGGCCGGGCGCACTCGGCTCGCTGATCCCGCGGGTCACCATTCCCAAGCAGGTGAAGCGACCGCTCTCGTTGGTGACACCGATCAACATCGCCAACTGGACGCTTGCCGGCTTCTATCTCTCGCTGGTCCCGTCCTTGGTCGCCAGCACAACAGGCAGTCGGGCGCCGCTGACGGGCGGGGCCGTCGTCACCGCATTGATGGTGAGCGGAGCAATCGCCGTCTATCTTAGGCGCAGCAAGACGGCCTCGGCCAATCTGGTTTTCGGCGTGTCGGCCAAGACGCTCGGCATTCTGACGGTCGTTGCCGGCGTGCATCTTGCCAATGTGCCGTTGCTGCTCGTCGGCACGATTTTTACCGGCGTCGGTTTCGGCACCAATTTCCTCGGGTCGATCGGCACCATCATGCCGCTCGCCAAACCGGACGAGCGGGCCGGACTGCTGTCGGCCTTCTACGTCCAGAGTTACCTCGCCTTCAGCCTGCCGGCGATCCTTGCCGGGTTCCTGGCGAAGTCGGCCGGTTACGCATTGACGACGGATATCTATGCGACGGCGATCCTGCTTTTGATGGGCGTCGGATTGGTGAGCATTCGCGCCGACCGGCGGAAGGTCGCGGGGAGTGCTGCCTGACATTCCTTCACGGCTTGAGATCGAGCAGCGCCCGGCCGCTGCCGTCCATGGCGAAGGGCACAGAGGCATGCTGGTGGGCAACCAGCCAGCGGCCATCCTGCTTGACGAGGCCGAGGGTCTGGCGGAACCAGAGATCGACGGCGGCGCCATCGGTCTTGGTCCCGGTCATGCGCGTGAGGCCGCTCCAGAAGGCGACATCCTCGCCAACCGTCAGTCTGGCATCGCGCACCTCGCCGCCGATCGGGCCTTCCCAGGTATCGAACCAGGCCTGCAGACCCGCTTCGTCCTGGCCGTGGTAGACGAGCGGCGGCGCCAGCGAAAATTCAACGGAATCCTCGGCCTCATAGGAAAGCGCGTCGCTGGCGTTCTTCTCACCCAGCGCTTTGGCACGCATCATCAGCATGGCAATGATCGCCTCTTCCTCGATCCTGGCGTTGTCTTCGTCTTTCACAATCGTTCTCCTTCTCCGCTATGGACAGAGGACGAAGGGGAGGACGACGATCCGACATCAGCGATAGAACCACTGCGCACTTTTGGAATTGCGTCAGAGATAACTCGTCACCGCCGGTTCGTTCCACCAGGCATCGTGCCTGCCATCGGCATAACGGACAGGCAGTGCTGCCAGTTCCTCAGGGGTGATATCGTCGAGGCAGGCGATGTTGATCGAGACATAGGCGCCGCCGATTTGTTCGACATAACCGTCGCCATAGGCTGGCACACCGCAGGTGCGGCAGAAGCGATGATGACCGCTCCTGGTGTGGAACTGGTAGTCGGACGTTTCCGCCTGGTCACACATCAGCCGGAAATCCTCCGGCTTGACGTTGGCGCCCCAATAGCGGCGCTTGGCGCAGATCGAACAATTGCAGCGGCCGGTGCCCGCCTCGAGGTCCATGTCCACCTCGTAATGCACTTTGCCGCAATGGCAACTTCCCTTGTAGGTTTTCTTCATGGCGCTCTCCTCCTTCGACGTTGCCTTCAGTGTCCGTATATGACAATATGTTGTCATTATGGATGAGATACAAAATCGACAACATGTTGTCAAACAGAATCGACCGGAGCGAACAATGGAGGGGGATGCTTTTTCCGCTTTCGCAATCACCGCTCTTCGCCTCGCCGGTCATCTGACGGCGGCGGGTGACCAGTTGGCAAAGCCGGCGGGACAGACGAGCGCGCGCTGGCAGGTGCTGGCCGCGGCACGACGCGGCGGCATGTCTGTGGCGCAGATCGCCCGCGCGCTCGGCCTCGCCCGCCAGGGCGTACAGCGGCTTGCCGACGTGCTGGAGCGTGAAGGGCTGATCGCCTATGCCGACAACCCGCAGCACCAGCGCGCCAAGCTGGTGCGACTGACGGAAGAAGGGGCGGCGCGGCTCGGCGTCATAGAGATCGCGCAAGCCGGATGGGCCGACGGGCTGGGCGCCGCGTTTACGTCAGCCGAGCTCGATGCGGCACGGTCGGTGATGGCGCGGGTCATGGAGTTGCTGGAGGGTAACGAGGCGGCAGGCCGTTGAGCGACTTACCTGTCTTGCGGGACTTGTTGTCGCCGGCGACGCGCGGACGCATTTCTCGGGAAAGGGCACGGCATCAAACGGCCAGACACAAAAAAAGGCCGGGGTAACCCGACCTTCCCTGCTATCTCAACGAACCGTGCCAGTACATCCGTGGTCACGATCCGGAGATGATATTTGGAGCCTTGAAGGCTCAGGCCGCCTGGAGGCGGTCTGCCGACATCTTGCCGGACTTGTTGTCGCGGACGAGCTCGTAAGACAGCTTCTGGCCATCCTTGAGATCGCGCATGCCAGCGCGTTCAACGGCGGAGATGTGGACGAAAACGTCGGCTGCGCCGTCATCCGGCTGAATGAAGCCGAAGCCCTTGGTTGCGTTGAACCACTTTACGGTACCTGTGCTCATGACGATATCCTTTTCGAATCGTTCATAGAAGATTGCAGCTCGGATAAATGCCAAGCGGCGATGAAAACCGATTTTGGAGGAAGTTCGCCAGGAACGACGCGAGGCCGTTTCAAAGTTCATCTAGCAAGATCGATGCGCGAACATGTAATCGGAAATTGTGTCCGTGACAAGGCCGCAGCAAGGGAAAGTCGAATTCAAATGGCGAGGGTGAAGTCGAATAATTGTTGAACGTCTTAGCGCCGCGGCAGGATGGGCAAAGGCGGCCTAGGCCGCCTTCCCCACTTTCGCATAGGGGTCGAACCGGCCGTAAAACGTCTCGCCCTTGGCGGCCATGTCCTTCAGCAGCGGTGTCGGCTTGAAGTGACTTCCGTAAGCATCAGCTAACTTTTCTGCCAATTCAACGAAAGCCTTCGCACCCATCCCGTCGATATAGCTCAGCGCCCCGCCGGTATAGGGCGCGAAGCCGAAGCCGAGGATCGAACCGACATCCGCTTCGCGCGGATCGGTGACGATGCCTTCTTCCACGGTGCGGGCGGCTTCGAGCGCGATGGTGACGAGGAACCGTTGTTTGAGGACGTTGACGTCGACCTCATCCGCCTGCTTCTGCGGGTAGAAGGTCTTGAGGTCGGGCCAGAGGGACTTCTTCGCCGGTTTCGGCGGATAGTCGTAGAAGCCCTTGGAATTCTTGCGGCCGAAACGGCCCTCCTTTTCCACCATGCGGGAGATGAGTTCCATATGCCTGGGGTCGATGGCTTTTTCGCCGAGATCGGCGACCGTCGCCTTGAGGATCTTCAGCGAGAGGTCGATGGCGACCTCGTCGTTGAGCGCCAGCGGACCGACCGGCATGCCGGCCATCTTGGCGGCATTCTCGATCATCACAGGCGGCACGCCCTCGATCAGCATGTCGTAGCTTTCCGACATGTAGCGCAGCACGCAGCGATTGACGAAGAAGCCGCGGGTGTCGTTGACGACGATCGGCGTCTTCCTGATGGCAGCGACATAATCGAGAGCAACGGCCAGTGCCTTGTCGCCGGTGTCGCTTCCGAGGATGACCTCGGTCAGCATCATCTTCTCCACAGGCGAGAAGAAGTGGATGCCGATGAAATCGGTAGGGCGTTTCGAATTCTTGGCGAGACCTGAGATCGGCAGGGTCGAGGTGTTGGAGGCGAAGATCGCGCCTTCCGGCAGCACGGCCTCGACCGCCTCGATGACCGCTTTCTTCACTTCGCGATCCTCGAACACCGCCTCGATGACGAGATCGGCATTGGCGAGGGCGGTATAGTCTGCCGAGGGCGTGATGCGCGAGAGCAATGCAGCCGCTTCATCCTGCGTAAGACGCCCCTTACCGACGGAATCCTTGACCAGGCCTTCCGAGACGGTCTTGCCCTTGGTCGCCGCCTCGATGTCGCGGTCGATCAGCGTCACGGGAATGCCGGCGGCGGCGGTGACATAAGCAATCGAAGCACCCATGAAACCGGCTCCGACGACGCCGACATGCTTCAGCTCGGTCTTCGCATGACCTGCCGGGCGGCGGGCGCCTTTTCCGAGCTCCTGCATAGAGATGAACAGCGAACGGATCATCGAGAAGGCTTCGCGGGTCTGCAGCACCTCGGTGAAATAACGCTGCTCGATCTTCAGACCCGTGTCGAACGGCACCTGCAGGCCTTCATAGACGCATTTCAGGATGGCAAGCGCTGCCGGATAATTGCCCGATGTTTCCCGGCGCAGGATCGCCGGAGCTGCCGGCCAGAGCTGGGCAGATGCCGGCGTCCAGATGCCGCCGCCCGGCGCCTTGAAGCCCTTCTCGTCCCAGGGGGCGACCGGCTTCAGGCCATCCTTGATCATCTGCTTAGCCGCGGGGATGAGCTGATCCGGCTCCACCACCTGGTGCACGAGATTCATCGCCTTGGCGCGGGAGCCGGTCAGCGACTGGCCGGTCGTCATCATCTGCAGCGCATCCTGGGCGCTCGCCAGCCGCGGCACACGCTGCGTGCCGCCGGCGCCGGGGAAGATGCCGACCTTCACTTCGGGCAGCGCGATCTTGACGCTCTTGGCATTGGAAGCGACGCGGCCGTGGCAGGCGAGCGACAGTTCGAAGGCGCCGCCCATGCAGGTGCCGTTGATGGCGGACACCCAGGGCTTGCCCGATGTTTCGAGTTTGCGGAACAGGCCACTCATGCGGCCGACCAGACCGAAGAGGTTCTGCACCGCCGTCTCGGGGCTCTTTGCCTTCTCCTCCTGGTAGGAACTGAACATCGACTTGATCATCGACAGATCAGCGCCGCCGGAGAAGGAGGACTTGCCGGAGGTGAAGACGACGCCCTTGACGGCGGCATCGGCGGTCGTGGCGTCGATGATGGCGTCGAGTTCGGCCATCACCTCGGCTGTGAAGACGTTCATCGATTTGCCGGGCATGTCCCAGGTGACGAGAGCGATGCCGTCGGCGTCGGTTTCGAGCGTGAAATTGGTGTAGGTCATTGGGTTTCCTCCCCGATCAAGCCGGCAAATGGCTGCGCTGCGCGTCTAAGGTCTTCGTCTTGTCGGTGACGACATCGCCGGTATGCTTGGTCTGCGACGGCTCGAAAAGCACGATCCAGCATTCCTCCGGCGCAACCGGATTATGCTCGACACCTCTCGGCACGACATGAAAATCGCCGGCCTTCAGATGCACATGCGGGCGGTCGCGATATTCGATGGTAAGCGCCCCCTTCCAGATCAGGAAAAGCTCGTCCTCGTCGCGGTGGGAATGCCAGGCAAGCTGGCCCTGGACCTTGGCGAGCTTGACGCTCTGGCCGTTGAGATCGGCGATGACGCGGGGCGACCAGTGCTCGGTGACCTCGGCATATTCGGTTTCGATCGTGCCGGTGTTGAAGCCCATCGTCAGACCCTCTCGATAACCGTTGCCGTGCCCATGCCGGCGCCGATACAGAGCGTCACCAGCGCGGTGTTGAGGTCGCGGCGTTCAAGTTCGTCCAGCACCGTGCCGAGGATCATCGCGCCAGTGGCGCCGAGCGGATGGCCCATGGCGATGGCGCCGCCATTGACGTTGATCCTGTCATGGTCGATGTCGAAGGCCTGCATGTAGCGCAGCACCACGGCAGCGAAGGCCTCATTCAACTCGAAGAGGTCGATGTCGGAAAGGCTCATGCCTGATCGTTTCAACAGCTTCTCGGTGACGTCGACAGGCCCGGTCAGCATCAGGGCCGGATCGGAGCCGATATTGGCGAAAGCCTTGATGCGGGCGCGCGGCTTCTTGCCCATGCTCTCACCGCCGGCTTTGGAGCCGAGCAGGACGACGCTGGCGCCATCGACGATGCCGGAGGAATTGCCGGCATGGTGGACATAGTTGATGCGCTCGATCTCCGGATGGGCCTGTATGCCGACGGCCTCGAAGCCGCCCATCTCGCCGGGCATCTGGAAGGACGGATTGAGGGAGGCGAGCGCCTGCATATCGGTGCCGGGGCGCATGTGTTCATCCTTTGCCAGGATCGTCAGGCCGTTCTGGTCCTTGACCGGGATGACCGATTTGCCGAACCAGCCCTTTTCCCAGGCATGGGCGGCGCGCCTCTGGCTCTCGACCGCGTAGGCGTCGACATCGGTTCTGCTGAAGCCGTATTTGGTGGCGATCAGATCGGCCGAGACACCCTGCGGCATGAAATAGGCGGGGAAATTTACCGACGGGTCCATGAACCAGGCGCCGCCGGACATGCCGAGGCCGACGCGGGACATGCTTTCTACACCGCCGGCGATGACGATATCGTCGGCCCCTTGGGCGATCTTGCCGGCGCCGAAATTGACGGCATCGAGACCGGAGGCGCAGAAGCGGGAGATCTGCATGCCGGGCGCCTTGGTGGAGTAACCGGCTTCGAAGGCGGCGGCCTTGGGGATGACGGCGCCGGCATCCATGACCGGATCGACGCAGCCCATGATGATGTCGTCGACCGTGCCCGTGTCCAGCCCGTTGCGCTCGCGGATGGCCTCCAGCGTCTTTGCCGCGAGGCGGACGGAAGGCACCTCATGCAGGGCGCCGTCCTTCTTGCCGCGGCCGCGTGGCGTACGCACGTGGTCGTAAATGAAAACCTCGGTCATTGTCTCATCTCCCTGACGGCAATCTATCTTGCCTCAAATCTTGGAAGGAGGAGATAAGACCCCTCCCCAGCCCTCCCCACAAGGGGGAGGGAGAACCGGCTCAAAACGCTTCGGCGGCCAGTTCCATCATCGTGTCGGCGCCGGCTTCGATGCGGGCCTTGCGAAGTGCGGTTTCCGGCATCAGGCGTTCCATGAAGAAGCGGGCGGTGACCAGCTTGTTCTTCAGGTAATCCTCGCGGGCGGCATCGCCGGATGCAAGGCCGTCCTCGGCGGCCCTGGCCATCTTCGCCCACATATAGCCGAGAATGACGAGGCCGAAGAGGTGCATGTAGTCGGTCGAGCCGGCGCCGGCATTGTCGGGTTTGGCCATGGCGTTCTGCATGAACCACATGGTCGCGCCCTGGGCGTCGTTCAAGCCCTTCTTCAGATGCTTGGTGAAGAAGGAGAGCTTTTCGTTGCCGCGGTTCTCCTCACAGAAATCACCGATCTCCTTGAAGAGGGCCATGGCGGCGCGGCCGCCGTTCAGCGCCAGCTTGCGGCCGACGAGATCGAGCGCCTGAATGCCGTTGGCGCCTTCATAGATCATGGCGATGCGGGCATCGCGCACATACTGGCTCATGCCGTGTTCTTCGATATAGCCATGGCCGCCGAAGACCTGCTGGGCCATGACGGCGTGATCGAAGCCCTTGTCGGTCATCACGCCCTTGAGGATCGGGGTGACGAGGCCGAGAATATCGTCGGCCGTCTGGCGCTCCTTCTCGTCGGTGGCGCGGTGGGCGATATCAGACTTGAGCGCAGTCCAGAGCAGGAAGGCGCGGCCGGCCTCGTTGAAAGCGCGGATGGTCATCAGCGTCCGGCGAATGTCCGGATGGACGATGATCGGATCGGCCTTCTTGTCCGGCGCCTTGGGGCCCGACAGCGAGCGGCCCTGGATGCGGTCGCGGGCGTAGCTGGCGGCGTTCTGATAGGCGATCTCGGAAATGGCGATGCCCTGCAGGCCGACCATCAGGCGGGCCTCGTTCATCATCACGAACATGGCGTTGAGGCCGCGGTTTTCGGCGCCGATCAGGAAGCCGGTCGCCTCGTCGTAATTCATCACGCAGGTGGCGTTGGCGTGGATGCCCATCTTGTGCTCGATCGCGCCGCAGGAGACAGCGTTGCGGGCGCCGACCGCGCCGTCCTTGCCGACGAGGAATTTCGGGACGATGAAGAGCGAGATGCCCTTGGTGCCCTCGGGCGCACCCTCGATGCGGGCCAGCACCAGATGGATGATATTGTCGGTCAGGTCGTGCTCGCCGGCGGAGATGAAGATCTTCTGGCCGGAGATCTTGTAGCTGCCGTCAGCCTGCGGCACCGCCTTGGTGCGCAGCATGCCGAGATCGGTGCCGCAATGCGGCTCGGTGAGGTTCATGGTGCCGGACCACGTGCCGTCCACCATCTTCGGCAGGTAGGTGGCCTTCTGCTCGTCGGAGCCGTGGACGAGGAGTGCCGCGATCGCGCCCTGCGTCAGGCCGGGATACATCATCAGCGACATGTTGGCAGCCGAGGTATATTCGCCGACGGCGGTATGCAGCGTATAGGGAAGCCCCTGGCCGCCGAATTCCTCCGGCACCGCAAGGCCGATCCAGCCGCCTTCGCGATAGGCTTTATAGGCTTCCTTGAAGCCCTTCGGCGTCGAGACGCTGGCATCGTCGTGGCGCGTGCAGCCTTCCTGATCACCGGAATAGTTCAACGGAAAGAGAGCTTCCTCGGCAACCCTTCCGGCCTCACCTAGGATCGCTTCGATCATATCAGGGGTCGCATCGGCAAAGCCCGGCAGATTGTTGTAGCGTTCGAGACCCAGCACGTCGTTCAGGACGAAGAGCGTATCGTTTACCGGGGCCTTATAGACTGGCATCTCTCAAATTCCTCCCATTCGGCTGACCGGGTCGCGCCGGCCTTGGGCACTGTCTTACAAAATATTGACGTTTGCGTAAACGTCAAATGTTGCGCTTGTGAAGTCTTTTCTTGAAAAAATTCGAGAGCACGAATCCGCGAGCCATGAAGCGCCGAAAGGAGCAGACGCCATATCATCTGCTTGTCCACCGCGGAAAGGAGTCAAAGCGGAAGCGTTTGTAACCGCGCGAACGGAGGGCCGGCGAGAACAAACCGTTTCAGCGCAGTAGGTCAGTAGTGCTGTCTTAACCATCGCGATAAATTGGTTGCGATGGTTCAATGGCCGGCTGCTATACCGGAATGTATGAAATAGCGCGTTCGGGAAATCATTTGAAACAGATAATTGGTGCCACCATAGGATTGCTGATCACTTGTTCAGCGGCATTTGCGGAGGAACCGGCGCTCCATCCCAAATTGTCGAAAGAGCAGTTTCTGTCCTTTGCAGCCGGGGCGGCCGTTGCGGGTATGTATTGTGGGAAGCTCGAACTAAATGCCGATTTCGTCGCCGGGTATCAGTACGGAACCGGTATCTATCCGCCACTCGATCCCTATTTCCGATCAGAAATGTCCCGGCTTGAGAAAGAAGCCCAAAACGACCCGAAGAGCTACTGTTGGGCGACACGACGGATGTTTTACAAGGGCAACAAACCAAAGCCGTTAGCAGCTCCTCTTTTGATCGACAAGCCGTGATAGCGTCTCCGCGCGCGGGACCGTGACGCCTTCGACGACTCGGCAGGAGAGACAGGTCTTTCCTTGATCCCTCG
The DNA here is from genome assembly GCF_025941625.1 of Rhizobium acaciae. Taxonomy (NCBI): domain Bacteria; kingdom Pseudomonadati; phylum Pseudomonadota; class Alphaproteobacteria; order Hyphomicrobiales; family Rhizobiaceae; genus Rhizobium; species Rhizobium acaciae. The sequence goes on along the minus strand of NZ_JAPCZO010000020.1, from coordinate 24,976 downwards.
CGCGCGCATCGGCTCCTATTCAATCGATTCGGCGACTGAAATTTCAATCGGGCTGTAGCGCCAGCCGCTCAGGCTTCCTAAATCTTTCGGACGACTCATCGAGGAAGACATCATGACCGACTTTCCCTATGAGAGCGCGCTCATCGTCGGCGCGGGCTCCGGCATCAGCGCATCGCTTGCCCGGCAATTGTCGGCGCAGGGCGTCAAGGTCGGGCTCGCCGCCCGCAATATCGAGAAACTGCAAGGGCTGATCGAGGAGACCGGCGCCAGCGCCTTTACCGCCGACGTCTCGCAGCCGGCGAGCGTCGCAGCACTCTTCGAAGAGGCCGCTGCCGCAATCGGCGGGCCTGACGTGGTGATCTTCAATGCCAGCGCCCGTCAGCGTGGCCCGCTGGCCGAACTCGATCCCGCCGAGGTCGAGAAGGCCATCGCGACCACCGCTTTCGGCGGCTTCCTGGTGGTGCAGCAGGCGGCGCGGCGGATGATCCCGCGCGGCCGCGGCGCCATCCTCATAACAGGCGCGTCGGCAAGCGTGAAGGGCTTTGCGCAATCGGCCCCCTTCGCGATGGGCAAGTTCGCGCTGCGCGGCCTTGCGCAGAGTGCCGCTCGCGAACTCGGGCCGATGGGCATCCATGTCGCGCATTTCGTCATCGACGGCGCGGTGCGCTCGCAGATCCGGCCGGACCGGGTGGACAAGCCGGATGGCACGCTGCTGCCGGATGCGATCGCCCAGACCTATATCGATGTGCTTCGCCAGCACCGCAGCGCATGGTCGCTGGAGGTGGAAGTCCGGCCCTGGACGGAGAGCTTCTAAGTCTCCCTCCCTGGCCGCGGCCTGCCGCCGCAGGGGAAGCAACTTTCACGACACTCTCAGACGGGCTAGCTAGGCTTTGCCGTCAAGGCTAGAACAGGATGATTTTGGGCCTGTTCGGCCTAACATCTGAATCCTGTTCTCAATTAAAGAGTTAGAGCATGATGTCGACCGAAAACCGCTCACACTTTTCGGCATCATGCTCTAGCTGGGAGGATACCGATGCCGCGTCTGGACCATGTCACCATCGAGACCCGCGATGCGCCTCAGATGATCGCCTTCCTGGAAACCGTGCTCGGCGTTCGGGAAGGCTATCGGCCGCCCTTCGCCTCGCCCGGCCATTGGCTCTATCTCGACGAGCGCCCGGTCATCCATCTGAGCCTGACGTCGCGCAGCACCGATTTTCCGCCCGGCATCTTCAACCATGTCGCCTTCAGCCTTTACGAATTCGAGCCGGCGCTGGAACGCATCAAGGCTGGCGGCTATCGTCACGAATATTACGATATTCCCGACACCGATCTCGGCCAGGTCTTCGTCTACGGACCCGAAGGCGTGAAAATCGAGTTGCAATATCCCAGGCCCGCCTGAGCGCGGCGCCGCCATTCGATGTGACGCGTTCGGGGGCAATTGCCGCCAAAAGCGGCGTTTTGAACACAAACGTTAAAAAATTCCCATCGGCATTAACGGCTTGTTTACCACGTTTCGTGAAAGGTGCGGATTGAGCAGTAGTGATCCGCATTCCTTTCCCCCGTCTCGCGTTCCTTAAGGATGCCGCTACATCGTTCAGCTTGAGGAAAGTCTAATTGACTATCGTCTTATGAATGGTGCGCTCAGGCCCCCGTAAAGCGGGCAGCAGACGAAAAGCCAACGATCGAGCTCTGACGAGGGGTCGAGCAGTCGAAGCGAGCAAGAAGATGAACGGATCGCGATCAAATCCTTCCCGACAGTCCGACAGGACCTCGCTCGATGCGCTGAACCGCACGATCGAAGGGCTGGAGGCGCGCATCGAAGGGCTGATGGGCAGCGGGCGCGAACAGCGGCCGCGCACGGCAACGGCCGAGCGCGATCCTTATGCAGCTTCCCATGCCCCCCGGCCCGCAAAGGCCCCGCCCGAGCCGCGGCCGGATCCGCTCGCCGAAATTCGTCAACGCCAGCGCGCACTCGAAGCCAGCCGCGAGCGGCCTTACGCACGCGAGCAGGCTCCGCAGCTTCGTGAACCCACACCACGCGCCGCCGCGCCAGTGCCGGCACCGGCCTTGCGCGCCGGCGACGACACGATGACGGAGATCGCCCAGGCGCTCGTCAATCTGCGGCAGGACCTGAAGCGCGACATTTCCGAGGGCGTCACCCGCGAGATGAACGCGCTGCGCACCGAGCTGCGCGAGATCAAGACAAATGCCGGAGACGGCCGTTTCGCCGACGACATGCGCGCCGATATGGGCCGCCTTGCCCAGAGCATCACCCAGCTGACCGGCCGCTCCGCCGCACCGGAGGCCACAGGCCTGCGCGAGGATTTCGAAGAGCTGCGCTCGCTGATGGACGGGCTGGCGCGCGAGGATTCGCTGCGCCATATGGAAAACCGCTGGGACGGCTTCGAAAACCGGCTTGCGGCGCTCGATACCGAGGGGCTGCAGGAAGAGCTCGTTTCGCTCGCCTATCGGCTCGATGATATCAAGCGCCATATCGGCGGCATGGGCGAGAGCCCGGCCGTTCGGGCGCTGGAAGACAAGCTGATCTCGATCGCCACGGCGATGGAGCATTTCGGCAACATGATCCAGCCGCACGACCGGGTCATGTCCGAGCAGTTCGCCGCCATGGACATCCGGCTCGACGAGATCAGCCGGGCGATTGCGGCAAGCGGGCGCACGGCCACTGCCAATGATCCGGGCCTGATGCAGCGGCTGGAAAGCCGCCTTGCGGCGCTCGCCGACCAGATCGACCTGATGAGCCATGATGCGGCCAGCCGCGTGAACCCGGCCGACGAGCTAGCGATGCGGCTGGAGGCGCTGACGGGACGCGTCGAGGAGCTGACGAAGGCAGAAGCGACGTCGCGGCTCGACGAACGGCTGGAACATCTATCCTATCTGCTGGAGCGCACGCAGGAGACGGCGCCGCAGGCCGACCTCACCGGCACGCTTTCCGACATTTCCCGCAAGATCGACGCGCTTGAGAATGGCGCCGTCAACGACTTGCTGGCGCAGCGGCTCGACCATCTCGCCCGGCGCATTGACGAGATGGCCTATCAGCAGCAGGCGCCGGCCGCTGTGGCCGACGACAGTGCCTTCCAGCGTCTCGAAGGACGGCTGAGCGACATTGCCGCCCGGCTCGAAGAGAGCACATCGGCAGCGCCGACCGATCCGCACGCGCTGAAGAACCTCGAAGACCAGATCGCCAATCTGTCGGCGCTGATGAGCGCGCCGCGCGAGAGCGCTGCGATACCCCCCGAATTCGACCAGCGCATGGGCGCGATCGAAGACTATATGGCGACGAGCGACGAATATATCATCGAGGCCGCACGCCAGGCGGCAGAGGCTGTCGTCGAAGCCTATTCGCGTCATGGCGGCCCGCAGGGCGTCATGCCCGCCGCCGACATGTCGGCGCTGACGGCGCTGGCCGAGGATCTTCGCCACCTCGAGGATCTCAGCCGCGATAGCGAAGAACGCACGCACAAGACTTTCCAGGCGCTGCACGAGACGCTGGTGCATATCGCCGACCGCCTCGACGGCATGGAAGATCGCGGCCGGCCGCTCGCCCAGATGCCGGTCGCCGAGGTCGATTTCGATGTCGATCCCTATGCGCTGATGGTGGCCGAAGCCGAGATGAACAGGACGCCGGCCGCTGCCCCGACAGCGAAGGCTTCTCCTGTTATCCGCACGGCCGAGGTCGCAGCCGAAGCTGCCGCCCCGGCACAAGCCACCGCCCCGGCACAAACCAACGCCATGAGCGGAACGAGCGCGATCGCCATCGAAGCCGCGACCAGGACGACGGAGACAGCAGCGACATCGGCAGGGACACAGGCACCGGCAAAGGCCAGCCTGCTCGCCAGCCTCGGCAAGCGGCTGCTGCCCGGCAAGAAGGCCGAGAGCCGGACGACCGAACGGCCGATGATCGACCCCGCGCCGTCGATCGATCCCACCGACGTCGTGCCGACGGATGCGGCAAACGAATTGCTCGAGCCGGGCTCGGGCGCGCCTGACGTGAAGAAGATCCTTGAACGGGTTCGCGCCAGCCAGAGTGCGGCGCGCGGCAAACCTGCCGGCGAAACCGATCGCGCCGATTATATCGCTGCTGCGCGCCGTGCGGCGCAGGCGGCCGCGATGGAGGTGGATGCCAATCCGAAGCAGGCAGCCGGCAAGGCCGAGAAGAAGGGCGCGACTGCAGACAAGGCCGGCAAGGCTTCTGACAAGACCGGCAAGACCAGCGCCTTTTCGCGCTACCGGCGGCCGATCCTGCTGGCGGTCGGCGCCGTGCTGCTCGCCATCATGGCCTTTCCGCTTGCCCGAACGCTGACAACAGGCGAGCGCGCGCCGCAGCCGCCAGCAGAAGTCTCGGCGCTGACCGGCGCTGAAAACCCGGCGCCGGCCTTGCCCGAAGCGACACCTGCCCAGCCGGATGCCGCCGCTCTCGGAACGACCGCTCCGGCAGCAGATGCTATGCCGCCCGCCGCCGAACAGGCGCAGCCGGAAGCAACCTCGCCTGACGCCGGCGAGCATCTGACCGACGTGGCGCCGCTTGACGGCGAAGGGGCTGCGACATTTGCCCCTCCCGGTCCGTCGGGCGCAGCACAAGAGACATCAGGCTTCGTTCCGAACGCCCCGGCTGCGGCGGCACCCGCACCGGCCATCACCATTCCCGAAACCGTCCAGCCGAAATCGCTTGCCGATGCGGCGAGCAGCGGCGATGCGCTGGCGCTATTCGAGATCGGCGCGCGTTATTCGGACGGCCGCAACGGCATGACGGTCGATCAGAAGCAGGCAGCGAGCTGGTACCAGCTTTCGGCCGATAAGGGCTTTGCGCCGGCCGAATACCGGCTCGGCAGCATGTACGAGAAGGGCAACGGCGTCGAACGCGACATCGCCAGGGCGAAGGGTTTTTACGAGCAGGCAGCAAACCAGGGCAATGCCAGCGCCATGCACAATCTCGCCGTGCTCTACGCCTCCGGCGCGCTCGGCCAACAGGATTATGCGACGGCCGCCTCGTGGTTCACCAAGGCTGCGAACCTCGGCATCACCGACAGCCAGTTCAACCTGGCAATCCTCTGCGCGCGCGGCAACGGCGTTCCGGCGGATCTCGAAGAGTCTTACAAGTGGTTTGCGATCGCCGCCAAGGGCGGCGACAAGGATGCGGCGCAGAAGCGCGACGAAGTGGCCAAAGCCATGAAGCCCGACCAGCTCGAACGGGCGCGCGGCAAGGCCGATCTCTGGAAGGCGGAGCCGGTCGACCACCGCACGAACGCCATCGACATCCCCGACGAATGGGCCGGCACCGGCGCGAAGACGGCGAGCGTCGACATGAAGAAGGCGATCCGCAACATCCAGGCGATCCTCAACAATAACGGCTTCGACGCCGGCGTGCCGGACGGCGAAATGGGCGCGAAGACCGTGACCGCGATCAAAAACTTCCAGAAGTCGGTCGGGCAGGAGCCGGACGGCAAGGTGACCGATGCGACCGTGAAGGCGCTGCTCGAACGCAACAAACAGGGCAGCAAGGCAATCTGAGGCCCGCGTCGCATCGACGCAGGATCGTCTCTTTGTTCCGGGCGATGAAACCGGCCGGGCGGCGCTATGTCGCAAGGCTTTCAATTTTGCCGTTGCCTGTCACAAAACCTGAAAAAAGCCGGATTATGCCCGGACATATCGATCCGCGCATCCGCGAATCCTCTGCCACCGATCTCTCCGTCAATCTCTATGGCTAATCACGGGGCCGATCGAAAGCCTCTGGCAACGATTTCACAGTATGGTGCGCATTCGAACGGGGACGTGACAAGAAATCGCCCGGCAGGAGCGGTCATCATTCGGGGTCGGCTGTGACAATCTATCTGCCCATCGCAGAATTGTCGGTGAACATCTTCATCATTCTCGGCATGGGGGCGGCCGTCGGATTCCTGTCTGGAATGTTCGGCGTCGGCGGCGGTTTTCTCATCACGCCGCTGTTGATCTTCTACAACATCCCCCCCGTCGTCGCCGTCGCGACCGGCGCCAACCAGGTTGTGGCGTCGTCGATATCGGGCGCGATCACGCATTTCCGGCGAGGCTCGCTCGACGTCAAGCTCGGCACGGTGCTGCTGGTCGGCGGCCTTGCGGGTGCGACGGTCGGCATCTGGATCTTCTCTTTATTGCGCGCCATCGGCCAGCTCGATCTCATCATCTCGCTGATGTATGTCATCTTCCTCGGCACCGTCGGCGGACTGATGCTGCTCGAAAGCGTCAACGCCATGCGGCGGGCAGCGCGCAACGAGCCGCCCGCACCGCGCAAGCCCGGCCACCAGCACTGGGTGCATAAGCTGCCGCTGAAGGTGCGCTTCAAGAAATCGAAGATCTTTCTCAGCGTCATTCCGATCGTCGCCCTCGGCTTTGCGATCGGCATCCTCACCTCGATCATGGGTGTCGGCGGCGGCTTCATCATGGTGCCGGCAATGATCTACCTGCTGCGTATCCCGACCAACGTCGTCGTCGGCACCTCGCTGTTCCAGATCATCTTCGTGACCGCCTATACGACGATCGTGCAGGCGGCGACGAACTTTTCCGTCGACATCGTGCTCGCCTTCATCCTGATGGTAGCAGGTGTCATCGGGGCACAATACGGCGTGCGCGTCGGCCAAAAACTGCGCGGCGAACAGCTGCGCGCCCTGCTCGGCCTGCTGGTGCTCGCCGTCGGCGTGCGCCTTGCGATCGCTCTGGTGGTGACGCCGGCCGACGTCTATTCGGTGGTGATGGGAGCGGGCAATTGATGCGCCTGGCTGCCGCTGTCATCGCATTGCTTTGCCTGCTGCCGGCCTCTGCCGGAGCGCAGTGGTTGCCGGGGCAAGCAACGGAAGTGGTGCGTGAAGGGCTGGAAATCGGCACGTCGACCAGCGAAATCGCCATCACCTCGGATTTCCACGGCGCGGATCTGACCATCTTCGGGGCGCTCTCGAATACCGACCAGCTGCTGCTCGCCATCGGCCAATATGACGTGGTCGTGGTGCTGGAGGGCCCGCGCGAGGATGCGACAGTGCGCAGGAAGGAACGCGTCTTCGGCATTTGGGTGAACACCCGCTCGATGACCTTCGAAGCGGTGCCGCATTCCTATTCGATGTCGAGCTCGCGCATGATCGACGATCTGACGACACCGCTCGAGCTGACCGATCAGGGGATCGGCATCGACCACATTCCGCTGACGCCGGTCGGCTTCGTCGGCGACGGCAGTAATCTCGGCGAGTTCCGCGACGCCTTCCGGCGACTGCAGCAGGGTGGCGGGCTCTACGACCGCAACCCGAGCGGCGTGCGATTCGTTTCCTCCAACCTCTTCAAGGCGAGCCTGCGCTTGCCGGCAAACATTCCGAACGGCGTGCACACCGTGCGCGCCTATCTGTTCAAGAGCGGGCTTTTCGTGACCGAGAAATCGCTGCCGCTGCGGGTCATCAAGACCGGCATCGAGCAGACGATCACCGACGCTGCGCATGAGCAGCCGATCCTCTACGGCTTTGCCGCCGTGCTGCTCGCCGTCATCACCGGCTGGGGTGCCAGCCTGATCTTCCGCAAGGACTGATCCACAGCCAAGGCGCTCAGGATTTCTTCCAAAATAGGCTCGGCAAGGCGCTGAGCACGAAGGCCTGCGCGAGCAGCTGCTTGCCTTGAATGTTGTGCTCCAATAAAAACCGCTTGCATTTCGCTATCAGTCGGCCTAGCTTTCAACCAGTTGTTATACGCAACCGGTTTTGATGGATCGCAGTTCAGAAGGAGGATGGAAATGAGAAAGCTTATCGTCTGGAACCTGATGACGCTCGACGGTTATTTCGAAGGCACGAAGCCTTGGGATATCGACTTCCACAATTTCGCCTGGGGACCCGAGCTGCAGCGCTATGCCGAACAGTTCGGCAGGGAAAGCGATCTTCTCGTGTTTGGCCGCAAGACCTATGAGGGCATGGCCGCCTACTGGCCGACCGCCGAGGGCGAAGGTGAGATCAAGGCCTATATGAACAGCATCGCCAAGATCGCCGTGTCGCGGACGATGAGCGAGCCCGGCTGGAACAATGCCCGCGTCGTCAGCGATCCGATCCCCGAATTGACGAGGCTCAAGCAGGAGGATGGCAAGGCGATCTTGATCTTCGGCAGCGCCGAGCTTGCCGACAGTCTGCTGAAAGCCGGCCTTATCGACGAAGTCAGGGTTTGCCTGGTGCCGGTGATCCTCGGCGGCGGCAATCCGCTTTTCAAACAGGCAGAGGGCCAGGTGCCGCTGAAGCTCATCGAATCCTCGACGACGGAAGGCGGCGCGGTGATCCTGCGCTACGAGCCCGTCAAGGCTTAGGAGCGCTCACCCATTGGGACCTTGATGCGATGCCGTCCGGTGGTCAGGCCAGGGTATCGATCCCTGGCCGTATAAGAGAGCAGCCTGGGAAGTTCGCATTCGACTAAAAACCGGTTTTTAACATTTACGAGTTAGTAATCTCTCGGAAACGAGAGGTTTTGTCATGCGTACTCGTATCGTTCTGACGGCCGTGGGTCTCGCGCTGCTTGCCGGCTGCGCGACGGCGCCGAAGCAGACGAGGAACATCTGTGCCGTCTTCGACGAGCGCGACGGGCTCTTCTCCAGCTGGCAGAGTGCCGCCGAGCGGACGGAGAAGAAATACGGCGTGCCCGTGCCGATCCTGATGGCGACGATGTATACCGAATCCGGCTTCCAGCCCTATGCGCGGCCGCCGCGCACCAAGCTGTTCGGATTCATTCCCTGGACCCGGCCTTCGACCGCCTACGGCTATTCGCAGGCGCTCGACGGAACCTGGGATCACTACCAGTCGCAGACAGGGGACTGGACGGCGCGGCGGGCGAACTTCGCCGACGCGATCGATTTCATCGGCTGGTATCACTACCAGAACAGCGTGGAGACCGGCATTCCGCTGAACGATGCCTATAATCTTTACCTTGCCTATTATTCCGGTCCGACGGGATACAAACGCGGCGACTGGCGCTCGAACGGGCAATTGCAGCAGACGGCGCAGAAGTTTGCTCGGATGGCGGGGACGTATCAGCGGCAGCTGCAGGAGTGCGATTGAGTTTAGGTGGTGCCGTCCAAATATGAAGGGCACTACCCCCACAAATTCCCGTACCTGACCGAATAAATCCGATCGCGCCCCAGCAGATGCGCCACCAGCAAAGCCTTGTCGAACAGGCCCTTCATCGCCTGATGGCCGAGATCCAGACCGCCGCTCATAACGCCGAAAGCCGGCATCAGCAGGCGGGCACCGTCGGTCGCAAAGCACGGGCGGCGGACGGATTTCTCGCGGCGGCGGACGGTCGCCGACGGGTGCAGGTGGCCGGCGATCTCGCCGCTCTGCAAGCCGTTCTTCGGCTCGTGCCGGAAGGTCAGGCCGGCATAATGCATCTCGTCGGCAGATGTGCCCGGCAGGTCGACGATGCCATCCGGATCATGGTTGCCATTGATCCAGATCCATTCGCGGCCGCGCGCCATATTGACGATCAGCGTGCGAAAATTCTCCGGCAGGTGCTTGGAACCGATGCGATCGTGGAAATTGTCGCCGAGCGAGATGACGAGCTTCGGATCATAACGCGAGATGACGGCGGCAAGGACGGTCAGCGTCGCCAGCGTATCGTAAGGCGGCAGCATCATGCCGCGGCGGGCGAAGGCTGCGCCCTTTTCCAGATGCAGGTCGGAAACGACGAGCAGGCCGGCATCCGGCAGATAGAGGGCGCCGAGCGGATCGCAGACGGCGGCAATGCCATGGACTGCCGTTTCGACGCCTGATGTCGCGGCCAGTCCCGATATGTCGCGCGCGAGCGCCAGGCGGTTCATCACGGTGTTTTTTCCTAGTCGTCATCATGCCAGAGCTTCGGCGATCAGATCGTCCGCCGCTTCGGCCAGGAGCGCGTCATGGGCCTCGCCCGGCACCGCCTCGCGTCCGATTTCCAGCATCACCGGCACGGCGAGCGGGGAAATATGGTCGAGGGCGCGGTGGGTGATGTGGCCCCTGATTCGTCTCAGCATATCGCCAAGACGGCCAATATCCAAAAGTCCCGTCGCCGCATCCTGCCGCGTCGCCTGCAAGAGGATGTGATCCGGCTCGTGGCTGCGCAGCACGTCGTAGATCAGATCGGCGGAGACGGTGATCTGGCGGCCGCTCTTTTCCTTGCCCGGATGGCGACGCTCGATCAAGCCTGCAATCACGGCGCAATTGCGGAAGGTGCGCTTCAACAGAAAGGACTCGTCCAGCCAGGCTTCGAGATCGTCGCCGAGCATGTCCTCGTCGAAGAGGTCGGAGAGGTTGAGACGGCCATTGCCGATCATCAGCCCCATATCCTCGAGGCCCCAGATGGCCAGCGAATAATCGGTGGCGACGAAACCGAGCGGCTTGGCGCCTATCCGCTCCAGCCGGCGGGTGAGCAGCATGCCGAGCGTCTGGTGAGCGAGACGGCCTTCGAAGGGATAGGCGACCATGTAGCCGCGGCTGCCGCGCGGGAAGGTTTCGATCAGAAACTCGTCGCCCTTCGGCAGCATCGACTTGTCGTTCTGTAGCGACAGCCAATCGCGCACCTGATCCGGCAGGCGGCGCCAGCGATCGGGATCGGCGATCATCGCCCGCACCTGCTCGGCGAGATAGGTCGACAGCGGAAACTTGCCGCCATTATAGGAGGGGATTTTGGGATCGAGCGAAAATGCCTGCGAGGCGAGGCACTCATTTTCACGGATGCCTTCGAAGCGCAGCACCTTGCCGGAAAAGAGGAAAGTATCGCCCGGCGACATTTGCTCGAGGAAATATTCCTCGACCTTGCCGAGGGTGGCGCCGCCACGGCCGATCCTGCCGCCCTCGCCGCGCTTGACCATGCGGATATTCAGCATCGGGCTTTCGACGATGGTGCCGAGGTTGAGGCGATATTGCTGGGCAACAGCAGGATTGGAGACGCGCCAGCGGCCCTCCGCGGTCTTGCGGATGCGGGCGTAACGCTCATAGGTGCGGAGCGCATAACCGCCGGTCGCGACGAAATCGACGATGCGCTCGAAGGTCTCCCAGCTCAGATCGGCATAGGGCGAGGCGCTGATAATTTCATCGTAAAGTTCCAGCATGTCGAAAGGCTCGGCGCAGGCCATGCCGAGCACATGCTGGGCGAGCACATCGAGCGCGCCGCGGCCGACCGGCGGGGTGTCCTGCGCGCCGATATAATTGGCATCGAGGGCCGCCTGGCACTCCATGACCTCGAAACGGTTGGCAGGCACGAGGATCGCCTTCGAGGGCTCGTCCATGCGGTGATTGGCGCGGCCGATGCGCTGGGCAAGGCGCGAGGCTCCCTTCGGCGCGCCGACATGGATGACGAGATCGACATCGCCCCAGTCGATGCCGAGATCGAGGGTGGAGGTAGCAACGACGGCGCGCAGCCGGTTTTCGGCCATCGCCGCCTCGACCTTGCGGCGCTGGGCGACATCGAGCGAGCCGTGATGGAGCGCGATCGGCAGGTTATCGTCGTTGATCGTCCAGAGCGCCTGGAAAAGCATTTCCGCCTGGCTGCGGGTGTTGACGAAGAGCAACGTCGTGCGATGTTCGACGAGCTTGTTGTAGACATCCGGAATGGCATATCGGGCGGAATGGCCGGACCAGGGAATGCGCTCTTCGGTCGAAAGAATCGAGATATCGGGTTTGGCGCCGCCTTCGACGACGACGAGGCCGGCATGATGTTCGCTACCCTCTTCCTGGCCGACCAGCCATTTCTGCAGATCCATCGGTTCGGCGACGGTGGCCGACAGACCGATGGTCTGGAGACCGGGGGCAAGGCGGCGCAGGCGGGCAAGGCCGAGCGAAAGCATGTGGCCGCGCTTGGAGGTAACCAGCGAATGCAACTCGTCGAGGACGATATATTTCAGGTCCTTGAAGAAGCGCTCGGCCTCCCGGTTCGCCAGCAGCAGGGCGACCTGTTCCGGCGTCGTCAGCAGAATATCCGGCGGGTTGAGCTTCTGGCGTTGGCGCTTGGCGTTCGGCGTATCGCCGGTGCGGTTTTCGACGGTGACAGGCAGACCCATCTCCTCGACCGGCTTCATCAGGTTGCGCTCGATATCGATGGCAAGCGCCTTCAGCGGCGAGACATAGAGCGTGTGGATGCCGGTGAAGGCTGAACCGGGCGGGATCCTGCCGCGGCGGGTGAGATCGGTGAGCGAGGGCAGGAAACCGGCAAGCGTCTTGCCGGCGCCGGTCGGGGCGATCAGCAGGGTGCTTTCCCCGGCCTCGGCGCGGGCAAGCAATTCCAGCTGATGGGCGCGCGGGCGCCAGCCTTTTTCCGCAAACCAGCGGGTAAAGGCGGCAGGAAGCAGGGTACGGGCTTCGGAATCGATCTGGTCCACGCCTGGAAGGTAGTGAAATGCCGGGGAAAGAGAAGAGCGGCCAAAGCATGTCGCGCAAAAGTGTGCCGCGGTTTTGCGATAACGACATGGGTAAATACAAAGACCTAAAGCGCGATGAGCGAATCTGAAAGATCGCGACGCGCTTTAGCAATTCACATGGCGATATAGCGGTCCTTGCGGTGGTTGATGGCAATCGTCAGGTTGAGAACGATCGCACCAAGCACGGAGCAGGCGATGATGAAGGGGCTGGCGACGAAGAAGGAGAGCGCCAGGATGATGCCGTCGAAGCCGAGCTGGACGAAGCCGGCGCGCCAGCCGAAGCGATCCTGGATATAGAGGGCAAGAATGCCGATGCCGCCAAGGCTGGCGCGGTGGCGGAAGAGTGCCAGCATGCCGGCGCCGATGACGAGGCCGCCGAAGAGCGCGCCGGCGATGGGATCGACATGCGCCATGCTGATGAAGCCCGAGACGAATTCGGACAGGACCGAGGTCAGCGCGATGGCGGCGAAGGTCTTGATGGTGAAGGCGGCGCCCAAGCGGCGGAAGGCGAGATAATAGAAGGGCAGGTTCACGGCAAAGAAGCAGAGGCCGAAGCTGAAGCCCGTCGCATAATGGGCGAGGAAGGCAAGGCCCGCCGTGCCGCCGGCAAGCAGTCCCGCGCCGGAGAGAAGCGTTACGCCGAGCACGGCGAGCATGCTGCCGGCGACGATGCCCTGGGCGTCGTCGAAGAGCGAGTGACGATCGGCGCTGGAATTCAGAATGCCTGCGAAAGCGTTGGATGCCATGTTGTTCCCCTGTCGGCGTTTCCGTCTTCTATCCGCGGTCAGGATAAAGGCAAGTAGCAAGCAGCAAGCCCGCCCCTTGACATCAGGTATAATCGTGGATATTTTTTATCCACGAATTGAGGAGGCCATGTGCATGAAGATGGGCGATGGGGTCGAGCAGGCCATTCACAGCGTTGCGATGCTTTCCGGCCTCTCCGAAGGCGGCGTGCTGTCGGCGGCCGCGCTGGCCGAATTCCACGGCGTCTCGACGAGCTATCTGCTGAAGCATCTGCAGGCGCTGTCGGGCGCCGGCATCCTCGATACCGTACCGGGGCCGAAGGGCGGATATCGGCTGGCAAAAGCGCCGAAGGAGATTTCGCTGCTCGACATCGTGCTCGCCGTCGAGGGATCTGCGCCGGCGTTCCGTTGCGCCGAAATCCGCCAGCGCGGACCGAACCCGGTCTCCGATCGCTTGTTCGCCCAGCCCTGCACCATCAACGCGGCGATGCTGAAAGCCGAACGGGTCTATCGCGCCGAACTCGCCAAGACGAGCCTGGCCGATATCGGCATCGAACTTGCCGCCGTCGACGATGGATCGATCGCAGCCAGAGGCTGCGCCTTCCTTGAAATCCATGAACGCAAGACGGCTCGTTGAGCCATAACAAAGGAGAAAGACCATGCAACCACGTTTCAACTTCGCCAAAGCCGCTCCCGATGCCTACAAGGCAGTCGCCGCGCTCGAGCAATATGTCCAGTCCTCCGGGCTGGAACGCCGCTTCATCCATCTGATCAAGCTGCGCGCTTCACAGATCAATGGCTGCGCCTATTGCGTCGACATGCATGTGAAGGAAGCCCGCCATGATGGGCTCTCCGAGCAATGGATCAACCTGATGTGCGTCTGGCGGGAATCGCCGGTCTATGACGCCCGCGAACGGGCGCTGCTCGGCTGGGTGGATTCCGTGACCAATATCGCCAAAACAGGCGTGCCGGATGCCGACTACGAGACGCTGAAGGCGCATTTTTCCGAGGAAGAAATGACGAAGATCACGGTGGCGATCGGCGCCATCAACATCTGGAACCGGCTTGCCGTCGGCTTCCGCTCGCAGCATCCGCGCGATGCGGCGCAGAAGGCAGCCTGATCGAAATCTGCTTGCAGGGAATTCATCCTGGCAACCGACCCGAAAATCTCGGGTCGGTCGAATATCGGGTCAATCGTGATCCCTGGTGGCCCGTCCGGCAACGGCGTCAAACCGATTGCCCGAGAGGTCGACGCTGTTGAATAGGTCGCGGACGACTTTCGCAATTTCTTCTGCGGAAGCGCCCTTGGCATATTCTTCCTGCATACGGCGTCTCACAAGCTTTTCCAAATCTGACATAGTTCACCTCATCAAATCCGGCGCGAGCAGAGTTTGGCGCCGAGACCGATCACAGGCAAGTTACGTTTTGTTTAGAATGGCTTACCGATTTGTAACGTTGGAGCCTTTCCTGCTTCGACCAATCGACGCGCAACGTAGAAGGCAGCGTGAGACGCAGTCCCCTCTCCCCGTAAAAACGGGGAGAGGGGACGTGCCATGCGAGAAGTGAGTGCGGACGAAAAGCTTGCGGCATGTTCCCTTCTCCTCGCATGCTGGGGCAGGTGCTGGCGGGCTTGCGTTCTTTCCGGCTGCAAGCAATTGGCGATAGCTTGCCATGGCGATGGCCCTCACCCTAACCCGCTCGCGGCGAGAGGGGACCTGATCGGGTATCCTTACAGCGCGATGTAGCGATCAGCGCGGTGGTTGATGGCGACGAAGAGGTTGAGGACGACGGCGCCGAGCACTGAATAGAAGACGACAGGCGGCGTGGTGACGAAGAAGGCGGCGGCGAGCACGCACATGTCGATGGCGAGTTGGACCAAGCCGGCGCGGATGCCGAAACGATCCTGCAGGTAGATGCCGAGAATGCCGACCCCGCCGAGGCTGGCGCGGTGGCGATAAAGCGCCAGCAGGCCGAAGCCGAGCAGCAGGCCGCCGAGAAGGGCCGCCCAGGCCGGATGAATGCTCGAAATGGAGAAGAAGCGCGACTGCACATCGGCAAGCACCGAGGTCAGGCCGATGGCGATGAAGGTCTTGATGGTGAAGGCCATGCCGAGGCGCTTCCAGGAGAGATAGAAGAACGGCAGGTTGAGCAGGAAGAAGGCGAGACCGAAATTGACGCCGAAGGCATAATGCAGGAGGAAGGCGACGCCAGCCGTGCTGCCGGTGAGAAGGCCGGCGCTGGCGAGCACGTAGAGGCCGAGTGCGGCAACGAGGCTGCCGGAGAATATGCCCTGCACATCTTCGATCGGCGTGTGGCGCGTCGCAGTCGTATTCCAAAAGCCAAGGGCATTGATGAGCTGTGTCATGTCGCCAGTCTCCACGGCAGACGAGTTCAAGAACGCGCTTCGGAAGACCCGGGCGCGACGGAATTTTGGATCATGAAAGGAGCCCGAGCGCCTCGGCGTAATATTGCCGGGCTCTCTGCCGATATGGTGCAGTATCGGGTTTTTCGGTCTTCCGATCAAGCGAAATAGGTAAGCAATACTGACCTATTCAAAAATCGCAAGAAATGTTCGCTCACGCGGGCTTGCGCGTAAGGAACAGAATGCCGGAAACCGGTTTTCCGCCATCTTTGCGAATGACCGACTTGACGGTCTTGAGGATCTCCAGCCCGTGACGGGCAAGAAGCATCCTGACATAGCTTTCCGAATGGGCGTAGCGCAGCGACGGGGCGAGATGGAAGCCGTCACCCTCCCCCGCATCCTCGACGGAAAAGGCGATATCGGCGCCTGATGCGGCGAGTTCTCCGACGATGGCAAAGACGCTTTCGAGATTGCCGAGATACATCAGCACATCTGCTGCCGTCACCAGGTCGGCGCGATGGCGCGCTGTATCGGCAAAGACGCCGGAGAGATCGGGTGCGAGCGAGAGATCGGCCTGGGCGAGACTGTCATAGACATGTTTTTCGGCGGCCTTGGCCAGCATGTTCTGCGAGAGATCGAAGCCTTCGAGGCGGCCGGCACGGCTACGGATCTCCGGGCCGAGCAGGCCGGTGCCGCAGCCGAGATCGACGGCCAGTTCGTAACGCCTGCCGGTGGAGGCGATGAGCGCTGCCAGTTTCTGCGGGACGCTGTAGTCGAGCTTTTCGACAAGTGCTGATTCGAACCGGTCGGCATAGTCGTCGAAGAGGCGCTCGACATAGCGGCTCGGCGGCAGGTCAGGCGTGGCCGCGTCGCCGAGAAGGGCGAGCTTGAGGGCGGCGCCGAAAATGTCATCGGGACCGAGAGCAAGCGTCCTGCGATAGGCCTCGATCGCGGCCTCACCCCTGCCCGCCTTTTCCAGGTAGGTGGCGAGGCGATACCAGCCGGCGGCCCAGGCAGGCACGAGCTCGAGGGCCTGTTCCATCAGCTCGGCAGCCGCTTCCGGCTCGCCGCCTTCTTCGAGCATCCTGGCATAATCGGCGCGGCGGTCGGCGATGACGTCGCCTGAGGAAAGCTGGTGAGGCTGCATCAATGGACCTGTAGCTCTTTCTTTTATGCATGTCGTTTTCCCGGAACCGCTGCACACTTCCGGGCGACATGCATTGGCCCGCATTTGGCGGCGGCCACAAAAAAACTCAAGTCCTATTTCAGAGGCGAAGCGGCCAATTCCGGAAAGGGCTTGCGGGCGCCGCGCTGCGACCTTATTCCAAGGGCAAACAGGAGATGGCTTATGTCCGATCAGGCGAACAGGTTCCTCGGCGATTCAATCGGCCGCACATTGATAAAGCTTATCGTGGTGTCGCTGATCGTCGGTTTCGTCATGACCGTCTTCGGCCTGACGCCGTGGGGCATCATCTACGGCATACGCGATTTCATCCTGGAGATCTGGTACCGGGGCTTCTCGGCGCTTGGGCGCGTCGGCGACTATCTCCTCCTCGGTGCGACGATCGTCATCCCGCTCTTCATCATCCTTCGTCTTTTCAGCTACCGCCGGTAACATGACATCCATCGATCTTTCCAGGCGCGGCCTGCTACGCCTTTCCGGACTTGCGCTCGCCGCCGGCATCGCCGGCTGCACCACGACCCCGCGGATGGCCGGCACGCCGTCGGAGGGCGAAGACGAGACGGCGAGCGTGCTGCCGCTCGTCAACCAGCTCAGGGCCAAAAACGGCCTGCCGCCGCTTGCCGTCGATCCGGCCGCGAGCACTGCCGCCTTGTTCCAGGCGAAACGCATGGCGAGCGCCGGCAAGATGGCGCATCTGATGGGCATGACCGACAGTTTCGGTGCGCGCGTCAAGGCGAGCGGTGTGCGGCTGCCGGCGGCGGAAAACATCGCCTCCGGCCAGCAAAGCGTCGATGCCGTGGTGACGGCCTGGATCAACTCGCCGCATCACCTGGAAAACATGCTCGGACGTTACGGCGGCCTCGGCGTTGCTGTCGCCCATAATACATCTTCCAGGAACCTGCCCTATTGGGCGATGGTGCTTTCCAGCTGAGGTGATTCCGCCTGCAGCAGTTCAAGTGATGCAGCGTCTTTTGCGCGTCTGAAACGACGCGTGGCGCTGCCGCGGCGAGGCCGGCATGGATACACGCAGCAATCACAACGCGCTTGCATTCGACGTGACGCACCTGATGGTGCTGTCGATTGCCATTCCGATGACGCTCGGCTTCATGACGACGCCGCTGCTCGGGCTGACGAACACCGCCGTCGTCGGCCGCATGGGCAATGCGGAGGCGCTGGCGGGGCTGGCGATCGGCGCGATGCTCTTCGATCTGATCCTCGGCAGCTTCAACTTCCTGCGCGCCTCGACAACCGGGCTGACGGCGCAGGCCTATGGCAGGCGCGACCAGCACGAGCAGCAGGCGGTCTTTTCCCGGGCGATGATTTCGGCGCTCGGTTGCGGACTGGCGCTGCTCTGTCTTTCGCCGCTGCTGATGGCGGCGGGGTTGAGGCTGATGGGGGCGGAAGGCGCGATCGCGCAGGCAACCAGCACCTATTTTTCGATCCGCATGCTGGCAGCACCTGCAGCACTGGCGAATTATGCCATCCTCGGCTTCGTGCTCGGGCGCGGACAGGGCAATATAGGACTGCTGCTGCAGGCGATCATCAACGGCATCAACATCCTGCTTTCCATCTATCTCGGCCTGACGCTCGATTGGGGCGTGGCGGGGGTCGCCTGGGGCACGATGGCCGGCGAAACCACCGGCGCGCTCGTCGGGCTTGTCATCGTGCTCAACGGCTTCGGCAAGGCAGCGCGGCCGGCATGGTCCGAGGTCTTTTCCCGCCACCGGCTGGCCGAGCTTTTTGCGCTCAACCGCGACATCCTGATCCGGACTTTCGTGCTGATCGGCGCCTTCACCATCATGACGCGGATCGGCACCAGCTTCGGCGCGGTGACGCTGGCCGCCAATGCCGTGGTGATGAATTTCTTCCTGCTGTCGGGCTATTACCTCGACGGGCTTGCCAATGCCGCCGAGCAGATCATCGGCCGGGCAATCGGCGCGCACTACCGGCCGGCCTTCGACCGCGGGCTGAAGCTGACGATCTTGTGGTCCTTCGGGCTGGCGGCGCTCGGCTCGGCCTTCTTCTTCCTCGCCGGCCCCTGGCTGATCTCGGTGCTGACGACTTCACCCGAGGTGCGGCAGGCGGCGGAGACCTATCTGCCCTGGGCGGCGGTCACCGGGCTGGCCGGCGCGCTCGCCTTCCTGATGGACGGGGTCTTCATCGGCGCCACGTGGTCGGCCGACATGCGCAATCGGATGCTGATCTCTTTTGCCGGCTATCTCTTGATGCTCGCAGTCTTCGTGCCGCTCTTCGGCAATCACGGCCTTTGGCTGGCGATGAACGCCTTCCTGCTCTTTCGCGGTTTCTTCCTGGCGATGCTGGTCAAGCCGAGGGCCGATCAGACCTTTCGCGCAGCCCAGTAATCAACCCTGGCATCGCGCAGCTCGCGGATCGAGCCGGCCTTTTCGCGGTCCAGGAGTTTCGAGAGGCCGCGGATAATATCGCCGGCCAAGCCGGGGCCTTCATAGACCATGCAGGAATAGAGCTGGACGAGATCGGCACCCGCCCTGATCTTCTCCAACGCGGTTTCGGCCGAGGAGACGCCGCCGACGCCGATGATCGGCAGATCAGGGCCGACGCGCTTGCGCATCCTGGCGAGCACCGCCGTCGACTTTTCGAACAGCGGCACGCCGGAAAGGCCACCCGTCTCCTTCGCCTGGCGCTGATCCTTAAGTCCGTCGCGCGACAGCGTGGTGTTGGAGACGATCAGGCCGTCGAGCGCATGCGAGAGCGCTTCCGCGGCAATATCGTCCATGCCTTCCTCGGTCAGATCAGGCGCGATCTTCAGAAAGACCGGGATCTTCCGGCCGGATGCCGCCGCCATTTCGTCACGCGCCGCAAGCACAGCAGACAACAGCACCGCAAGGCTTTCGCGCCCCTGCAGATCGCGCAGGCCAGGGGTGTTCGGCGAGGAGATGTTGGCGGTGAAATAGCGCGCGACGGAATAAAAGCGGCGGATGCCGGCGACATAGTCGGCGATGCGATCCTCGCTATCCTTGTTGGCGCCGATATTGACGCCGACCAAGCCGCCGCCCCTCAGCGCGGCGAGGCGCCCGAAAGCGGCATCATGGCCTTCATTGTTGAAGCCGAGGCGGTTGATGACGCCTTCATCCTCCACCAGGCGGAAGATGCGCGGGCGCGGATTGCCGGATTGCGGCTTCGGCGTCACCGTGCCGATCTCGGTAAAGCCGAAGCCGAGCTTCAGCAGCGCCTCCGGCACCTCGGCATTCTTGTCGTAGCCGGCGGCCATGCCGAGCGGATTTTCGAAGGTAAGGCCGGCAACGGTCTGGCGCAGGCGCGGATCGGGCGTCAGCTGGCAGGCGGGCACGAGGCCGGATTTCAAGGCGGCGATCGACATGCCGTGCGCCGTTTCCGGATCGAACAGGAAGAGACCCTTGCGGGCGAGACGCTTGAAGGGATCAATCATGGCTGCAGCTCCGGGAAGATATGGGCGCCGGCTTCGTCGAGCGGCAGCGGCGCCTCCCAGAGCACGGCGGCAAGCGGCAGATCGGCGTAGAGGTGCGGGAAAAGATCGCCGCCGCGCGAGGGTTCGAAGACCAGCTTGTCGCCAAAGCCGCTGCCATCGACGGCAATCAGCAGCAGGCCGGACTGGCCGGTAAAATGCAGCGCGGCGGTCTGCTTTACCTGGTCTGCCGTCGAGAAATGGATGAAGCCGTCCTTGAGATCGATGCCGGCGCCATGAAAAGTGCCGGTTTGTCTGGCTTGCTGCCAGAGCGTTTCCGTCACGATCTTGTAAAGGGTCGGTGTCAGGGTCATCATGGCCTCACGATAGGCTGTTCCTTGGTCACGAGGGCTTTGCCGGAAAGAGGCGGCGATGTCCACGCCCCGGCGCCGAAAAACGGGACAGCTGGAACAGAATTGGAGCATGATGTCGTCCGAAAACCGCGCACACTTTTCGGCATCATGCTCCAGAAAATCCGGAGGATGAGACGATGAAGGCATTCGTTATCACGCTTGGCGTTTTTCTGATGCCGTTGGCGGCCGCGGCCGTCGAACCTGATGCAAGCCGCTTCCAGCTGGAGAAGAGCGGCGACCATTTCGTCCGGCTCGACCGGCGGACCGGCGCGATGTCGATCTGCCAGGACAAGGATGGCGCCCTCGTCTGCCGGATGGCGGCCGACGAGCGGGCGGCCTATGAGGACGAACTCGACCGGCTGGCAAAGCGGGTGACGGCGCTCGAACAAGGCGGCGTTATCCAGCGCGCGCTGCCGAGCGATGCCGAGGTCGACCGTTCGATCAGCATCATGGAGCGGATGATGAAGAGTTTCATGGGGATGGTGAAGGAGTTCCAGGCCGAGGAAAACACCAATCCCCTTCCGCAGAAGACCTGATCTGATATAGTCGGTATGAGCAAGCTGGCGTGCAACGCGGAGGGGCGGAGGCACATGCCGGCATGATCGGGCTCTTGGGAGGGAGTTTTCGATGCAGGAACAGACCATCATCATTGCGGACGATCATCCGCTTTTCCGCGACGCGCTGCGCCAAGCGGTAATCGGCATGGAAGGCCGGCAGTCGATCGTCGAGGCCGGCGATTTCGCCGCCGCGCGCCGGGCAGCCGGCGCCCATGCGGATGCCGACCTGATGCTGCTCGATCTCGCCATGCCCGGCGTCAGCGGCTTTTCCGGCCTGATGGCATTGCGCTCCGAATTCGCCAGCCTGCCGATCGTCATCGTCTCGGCAACCGACGATGCGACGACCATTCGCCGGGCGCTGGAACTCGGCGCTTCCGGCTTCATTTCGAAATCCTCCGGCATCGAGGATATTCGCCGCAGCATCCAGACGGTGCTTGCCGGCGATATCGCCACGCCGGAAAGCTATCGCGACGGCCAGGAGCAGGATCCCGATGTCGCCGACCTGATCCACCGCCTGCATACGCTGACGCCGCAGCAGAGCCGGGTGCTGACCATGCTCGGCGAAGGGCTGCTGAACAAGCAGATCGCCTACGAACTCGGTGTCTCCGAGGCGACGATCAAGGCGCATGTCTCGGCGATCCTGTTGAAACTCGACGTCGACAGCCGAACGCAGGCCGTCATCCAGCTCGGCAAGATCAATATGGCGATGGTCGCCTGAGCATTCGATAACAGGATTTTATTCCTCTTCTATCTTTACTCAGGCGGCGCGGTCGGTTAATATTCCGCCGGGTTGGAGCGCGGCGTTGAATGAGCCGCGACGGAATCGCGCATGCTGTCACACAACCAGATCTGGGAAGCGCTCGACAGGCTTGCCGAACGGCACGAGCTGACGCCATCCGGACTTGCGCGCCGCGCCGGCCTCGACCCGACCTCCTTCAACAAATCGAAACGGCTTTCCGCCGACGGGCGGCTGCGCTGGCCGTCCACGGAATCGATCGCCAAGGTGCTCGACGCCACAGGGGCGAGCATGGAGCAGTTTCTGGCCTTCATGCGGGCCGACGCCGGCCCCTCCGAGCAGCAGGCCAGGCAGCAGGAAAACGCGTTTCAGCCGCAAGGCGGCTCCATTCCGCTGCTCGGCTTCGCCCAGGCGGGCGCCGGCGGTTTCTTCGACGATGGCGGCTTTCCGGCCGGCCAGGGTTGGGACGTGGTGGAATTTCCGGCCGCCCCTTCGCAGAAATCAGGCGTCTATGCACTGGAGGTGCAGGGCGAGAGCATGATGCCGCTGTACCGCGACGGCGACGTGCTGATCGTTGAGCCGGGCGCCCAGGTGCGCCGCAACGACCGCGTCGTCGTGCGCACAAATGAGGGCGAGGTGATGGCCAAGGTGCTGCTGCGCCAGAGCCCGCGATCGATCGAGCTGCTGTCTCTCAATCCCGAACATCCCAACCGCACCCTCGAGCTTTCCGACGTCGCCTGGATCGCCCGGATCATCTGGGCCAGCCAATAGGAAGATATTCCATGCGCCCTGCCGCCTTCCTCACAGGTATCACCGGGATGGTAGTGGTGGTCGGCCTGCTGATAGCGGGCGAAGCAAGGCTTGGCGGCGGCACGGCCGGGCAAGAGACGGCGTCCGCAGAAGAGACGGCGACGGCAGCGGCGGAGGCTGCTCCCGAAGCCGGCGCACGTGCGACAATCTCGGACGACCGTGCCGAAATGATCGCTCGGTCGGCGGAACCGGCGGCGTCGCCTGCCCCGGAGCCAGGCGACGGTGGGGCACCCAAACCGGCCGATGTGCCGCAACAGGCGGAGACGCCGGCCGGGCAAACAGCGAGTTCGGCCGCGAAAAAGCCTGTGGAGTTGGCACGGCCGGCGGTCGACAATGCCGGCATCCTTTCCTTCGGCGAGCGCCGGCTTCAGCTTGCCGGCATCGTGCCGACGCCGGTCGACAGAATATGCGGGCCGGCGGGCCGGCAATGGCCCTGCGGCATGATGGCGAAGACGGCGCTGCGCCTATTGTTGCGCAACCGCAGCGTCAGCTGCGATCTCGAGACGGTGGAATGGAAGGAAACGGTAACGACTGCCTGCCGGCTCGGCACAGAGGATCTCGGCTCATGGCTCGCCGAAAACGGCTGGGCGGAAGCAGCAGTGGGTTCGCCGCTTACGGCTGCCGCCGAAAAGGCCAGGCAGGCAGGAAAAGGCCTCTACGGCGATGATCCACGCCGCAATTAAACCGGCAGCCACGACAGCGGTTGGACAACCCCGCATGGGCCGATCCCTTGTAATGGCTGTCGCCAATTCCTAATCTGGGCTGACCGAAAAAGGAATCAGAGATGAACAAGCCGCTTTCCGCCCATGACGCGCTGATCTACGTGATGGTGATGGCATCCGCCGTCGACAGCACGATGAACGACAGGGAGATGACAAGGATCGGCCAATTGATCGGGTTCCTGCCGGTTTTCCGGGATTTCGACGACGACAAGCTGATTGCAGTGGCGCGCGACTGCGCCTCGCTGCTGGCCGGGCCGGAAGGCCTCGACGTCGTTCTCGAAACCGTGCGCGATACCCTGCCCGCAAAGCTCTACGACACGGCCTATGCGCTCGCCGTCGAGGTGGCATCCGCCGATCTCTCGGTCAAGGCGGAGGAGTTGCGGCTGCTCAGCCTGCTGCGCGATCGGCTCGGCCTCGACAAGCTCACCTGCGCGGCGATCGAGCGCAGCGCGATTGCCCGCTTCCGCAAGGGCTGAATGCATCAGCTTTGGACTGCTGCATAATTCAATAAAGCCCGTAGGGGAAATAACGCAGATAGATTTCCTGGAGGCGGCCGTTGCGCGACAGCGTGGCGAGCGCGTGGTCGATGGCTGATGTCAGCACGCTGTCCTTCTGCCGCAGCATGATCGTCATGCCCTCGCCGAGGAAATGCTCGGAGAGATAGGGGCCGTCGAACAGCGCGCAGCATTTGGCTGAGGCCGGCGAAGAAACCCAGAAGGAAAGCTGCAGCGCATCGGCAAAGGCGGCATCGACCTTGCGGTCCTTGAGCGCCGCAAGCAGGGCGTCCTTCGTGTCGAACGGCTCGGCCTTGAGCGTGGGGAAAAAGGCTGCCAGCATCGCCTCGTGCACCGTCCCCCTGACGACGCCGACCGGGTGGCTGGAAAGCGCGGCAGCGGTCTTTCCGTCGAGCGGCATGCCGAGATTGCGCACGAAGCGCGCCGGCAGCATCAGATAAGGTCTGGAGAAGACGAATTGCCGACGCAGCTCCGGGGTCACGGCAAAACCGGCGATGACGGCATCGCCCTGTGAGGCGGCGAGCGCATCCCTGAGGTCGGCAAAGGGGAGCGCCTGAATCTGGCACTTATCCGATATTTCCAACTCGCTGCAGATTTCGCGGGCGAGGTCGACATCGAAACCGGAAAGCTTGCCGTTCTGATCGGTGAAATTGAAGGGCGGGAAATCGACCGAAGTCAGGAAGCGCAGGCGCACCAGCGAGGAGAGATCGGGCCTGGCAAGACGCTCGCGCGCATCGAAGAGCAGCGGCAGCGAGGGCGCCGCCTGCTGGGCCGATGCGGCAAAACTTGAAAAAAGCGCGCCGAGAAACAGGCTGAACGCGAAAAAACCCTTCAGAGTCAGGGATGCCAGCTTGGATTGCATCATCGTGATTGTGGTCTCTGGGTTAAGCGCGAAGCATTCGGCGTCGGTGAGATGTATCAGAGTCATGCGTGGCGGGGAATATGCGTGGGGGTGAGGGGGCGGATGGCGGTCGCGAACTCACCAACATCGTAGAAGCGCGGCACCCTCCAACGTCCCTCATCCTGAGGCGTGGAGGCCAAAGGCC
Organism: Rhizobium acaciae; assembly: GCF_025941625.1. Taxonomy (NCBI): domain Bacteria; kingdom Pseudomonadati; phylum Pseudomonadota; class Alphaproteobacteria; order Hyphomicrobiales; family Rhizobiaceae; genus Rhizobium; species Rhizobium acaciae. Next base: position 89 of record NZ_JAPCZO010000020.1, on the reverse strand, counting down.
GGAGCCTCGAAGGACACGACGCAACGCCGCTCCTTGCATGATCCGACGCCGGAATGCCCGCCTCGTCCTTCGAGGCCCTGCGGGGCACC